>CAIPJU010000978.1 GCA_903865465.1 uncultured Bacteroidota bacterium | reverse complement strand
CTACAATGGTGCTGAGTCGTTTTGATTTGAAGAATGACCCGTGTCCGCAGTCGTGAAATATAATAAATATCCTTACCAGAAAGCCTGCTGCAAAAACTGACAGGAGCAGTGTAAGCAGATAAGAAAATCTAATGGTAAAAACCATTGCTATCCATAGTATGATATAGGGGCCCACAGAATTAATTATCTGCCACCAGCTCAGTGTGGGACTTGGCGAGTTGTACCTCAATACAATCTCCATCCACTCTCTCCTCGATTCCTTCATTTTTGGTTCCATATATTAAGATATTTGGTCTGTTACGTAAATAAAATCCATCAAATTAATTCTTTGATGTTCAGATTGCAAATTTACGAATTTTTACAGCTAAATGCAATTTTACCTTCTGCCAAGCTTGCGGAAGATGTTTGTTTGACTGATATATAGGAAGTTCAGGACGAAAGAATTTTCACCCCGGAGATCATAAAATTTAACCTGCAACAGGAGTTTATCTGACCGGCTTATCCCAGAGTTTTTCTATCTCCTCAAGAGATTGCCCCTTGGTTTCCGGCACAAAGAGATATGTAAAAAGGAATTGAATTAATGACATAAATGCCAGGAAGATGAAAGTTGCTGCACCTCCAATTGAAGCAAGAAAGTGAGGAAAGAGGAGAACAACGAGGAAGTTAAAGATCCATTGAGTGAATGAGGCAAATGCAACTGCCTTTCCCCTGATCCTGTTTGGGAATATTTCTGATACCAGTGTCCAGAATACCGGACCAATGCAGGAGGCGAAAAAAGCAATAAACAGGAGAATTGCAATCAATGTGAATATCCCTTCAGCTTTGAGGTAGAATGAGATGGCCAGTAAGACCAGTGTTATTACCATACCCATTGAACCAACCAGATAGAGAAATCGTCTTCCGACTTTGTCAATCAGGAAGATTGCCACAAAGGTGCATATGAAATTTATCAGGCCTACCAGTGAGGTCTGGAGCAAAGCATTGTTAATCTCAACACCTGCAGCCAGGAGTATCTTTGGAGCATAATCGACAATGGTGTTTATCCCGCTGACCTGAACAAGAATGGCAAGGATAAAACCTGCCATCATCACTTTCCGTGCCGATGGTTTGAATAATTCAGTGAATGAGACAGAAGCTGTGACCTCTTTCAGCGATTCAGCGATCTCTTTGATCTCCACACTGGCAAGCGATTCGCCTCCGATTCTGGTAAGGACTTTTATTGATTCACTCTCCCGTCCGGCCTTAAATAACCATCTCGGGCTCTCGGGAATGAAGAACAGGCCTGTAAAAAAGAGGACTGAAGGGATAATTCCGGTTGCAAACATCCATCGCCAGTTATTATCAAGGCTGTGTAATCCAAAGTTAATAAGGTAGGAGCATAAAATACCCAGAACTATTGCGAGCTGATACACAGCCACAAGAGTACCCCTGTTCCTGGGAGGGGCGACTTCAGCAACATACATCGGCGAGAGCACTGATGCGGCTCCAACGGCCAGTCCTCCGAAAAGCCGGGCCGAAATAAAAACTGAAGAGGATTTTGCCAGGGCAGTTATAGAACACGAGACAGCAAAAAACAGGGCAACAATTATCAGAATCCGTCTGCGTCCATAAATATCCGAAAGGAAGCCTGAACCTATCGATCCTATAATGGCACCCACAAGAAGTGAACTCACTCCCCATCCGAGCTGAAGTTCATTCCACCCAAAATATGGTTGTATAAATGGAACTGCCCCCGAAATAATAGCTACATCAAAGCCAAACATAAGACCTCCCATGGTAGCTATCAGGCAAATAAAATATAAATAGGATTTATTCATAAGGTGTGGAGTTACTCCCGGTTTAAAACTGTTAAAATATTCATCAGACTAGAGAGGCATGGCCGGTAAACTCCACCCGTTGCGATAATTATGTTTTATGTAAGAATTGGCAGATTCGAGCGCATTGAATGTTTCATATTTCTTATCGAAGGTCGGGTGCCCGTCAACAACATGGAAGTCATCACTCTTCACCACTTTTAGCTCCTCAGTTCGTGAGATGTTTGTGAATCTCATGTTTTCGCCATCCCACAGGAGAGCTTTGTTCAGAGCCTGCAAACGGATTGCGAGAACTCCCAGCATAACCATTTCGTTAAATGGCCCTGAGTAGGAGAAATTCGAAGTCCCTTCTATCCTGCTTTCGGGCGATTCTTTACAGGCGCGGATCCAATCCTGCTCATGGGGGCCATCGGGATAGAAGGCAGAACCACCGGGAACCCTCCTTAGATATGGTTTTACTGAAGGAACACGTCCGGAAAGAAGTCGTGGGTTATACCCGCCGCAACCGCACATCAGTGTATCTTTTGAGCCAATGAAGAGGCAGCCTCCGAGACCATCGGCCATGAGGTTTTCACCTGCCGGTAGCAGATCTGAAAGGTTAGGCAGGAGTCCTCCATCATACCAGTGTACCTTTACAGGCGGTAATGAAAGCCTGGCCAGGTTATCCCTCGCAGGAAATGAAAACTCGACTGTCTCAGCCTGTGGAGCCGATTCGGTATTTATGATGGTTGAACTGCCCCTGACTTTATCGGGATATCCCAATTTTAACGATCTGTAAATTGGATCCATTACATGGCATGCCATATCACCGAATGCACCGGTACCAAAATCCCACCACCCTCTCCAGTTCCATGGCGTGTAGATTTCATTATATGGCCGAACCGGCGCAGGTCCGAGGAAGAGGTCCCAGTCAAGAGTCTTGGGAACAGCCATTACCTTTGCCGGCCGTGGAATACCCTGCGGCCATATGGGCCTGTCCGTCCAGGCATGTACCTCTCTGATTTCACCTATTTCGTTATTCCAAATCCATTCACATAACTGCCTTACACCATCACTCGAATTGCCCTGGTTCCCCATTTGGGTGGCAACCTTGTACTTCGCTGCAAGCTTACTCAGCAACCTGGATTCATATACAGAATGGGTAAGCGGTTTCTGGCAATAAACATGTTTTCCAAGAGTCAGGGCATGTGAGGCGATCAGGGCATGAGTATGGTCGGCAGTGGCAACCATTACGGCATCAATAGTACCAGCCATTTCGTCGAACATCTTTCTCCAGTCCCAATATTTCTTTGCATTGGGAAAATCATTAAAACACTGATCTGCATATTTCCAGTCAACATCGCACAAGGCGACGATGTTCTCAGTTGACATGCCCTTTATGTTGACATGACCTTTACCTCCTATTCCTACTCCTGCGATATTGAGTTTGTCACTTGGAGCCTTGTGTCCAAAGCCACTCATAACTTTTCCAGGAATAATAGTAACTCCGGCGGTAAGGAGTCCGGCTTTTTTTATGAAACCGCGTCGTGAATTATCTGAATCAGACATCTCTAAAGTAATTATTGTTGTCAATTTAATGTTTATCCAATCTACCTGAGAATGGGGTGATCATTCTTAAAGGAGAAGGTTCCAAGTTAATAAAAAAGTCAGTTTTAATTAGTATTATTGAAACAAAAATAGCAATATGGAACACAGACCGGTTGGAGTCACTGGCGTCACTCTGCCAACTGTAATTTTTGGTACAAGCGCCCTGGGAAATCTCTATTCAGCCCCTGATTATGAGAGTAAAAAAGCGATCATTGAAGAATGCCTGCTCAATGTACCGAAACCTGTTGTTTTTGATTCGGCGGGCAAATACGGCGCCGGACTGGCACTCGAGATGGTTGGTGAAATATTACATGATCTTGGGCCGGCTCCTGAGGATATTGTCATAAGTAATAAGCTGGGATGGATACGTAGCCCTTTACTGACTCCCGAACCAACATTTGAAAAGGGTGTCTGGGTTGACCTTAAGAATGATGCCAAACAAATCATAAGTCATGAAGGAATACTTAAATGCTGGGAACAGGGAAACCAGTTGCTTGGAGGAGGATATCAGCCTCAGATGCTTTCAGTACACGATCCGGATGAATACCTCAATTCCTCGGGGGATGATGCTGATTTTAAAAAGAGATTCGGTGAAATAATTGAGGCTTACAAAGCTCTGTCATATCTGAAAAAACAGGGTAATGCCAAAGCAATCGGAGTCGGTGCAAAGAACTGGAAAACAATACAACTAATTACTAATGAAGTCGATCTCGACTGGGTGATGATTGCAAACAGCATGACCATCTACCGGCACCCGAAAGAGTTGCTTGCTTTCATGGAGGAGCTTAAATCAAAAGATATTACTATAATCAATTCCGCCGTATTTCATGCCGGCTTCCTGACCGGAGGCGATTTCTTTGATTATGTTCCTCTAAGAGCAGACTCTGCCGAAGACAGATCAAAATTCGAATGGAGGGAGAAGTTCTTTTCTATCTGTAAGAAATATAACACGAAGCCCGCCGATGCCTGCATTAAATTTGCCTTGTCGCCACCCGGGGTAATAAGCATTTCGCTCAATACATCAAACCCCGGCAGGATAAAGAGAAATGTTGATTCATTTGATAGTGTTATACCTGAAGGATTCTGGAATGAGATGAGAAAAAACGGCTTAATCGATAGAGAATATCCTTATCTTTTCTGAACTTTGGAGGCTAAAAATAAACGGTATGCTTATGAAAAAGATGAAGGCTGCAGTCCTTACCAGCTACAAAAATATTGAATGGGAATCAGTAGATATGCCAACTATTTCTGGCAATGAGGCCTTGATAAAAGTCGGATATGCCTGTATCTGCGGAAGTGATCAGCATGTTTTCCTTGGCGAGTTTCATCCCCGGACCACTTTGCCATTGATACAGGGGCACGAATTTGCTGGGACTATAGTCGAAACAGCCCCGGAAGTAAAACTATTCAAACCCGGCGACAGGGTGGCAGTAGATCCTATTATCTGGTGCGGACATTGTCCTGCGTGTTTGCGACATCACTACCCTGCCTGTTCAACGCTTAAGCTTGTTGGTATCGACCTCGATGGCGGCTTCAGTGAATATATGAAAGTACCTGAAACAATGCTCTATAAAGTAACTGACAATATCTCCGACAAACATGCAGCCCTGGTTGAAGTTCTTTCGATAGGATTTCATGCCTGCAAACGTGCTGGGGTCAGTAAAAATGACAGGGTGGTTATATGGGGAGCGGGCAAGGTGGGCCAGAGCATCCTTCAGGCCGTGAAAACAAAGACACAGAACAGTGTCATAATGGTAGACATCCTCGATGAAAGGCTTGCCATGGCAAAGAACACTTACAGTGATTTGTTTATAATTAATCCGCTTACAACTGATCCAATAACTGCAATTAAGGAGCTTACCGGAGGCGAAGGTGTCGACATTGCATTCGAAGCTGTTGGCCATAATAAAGAATTGCCGGGTGTCGTCAATCCCGTCAGGGGCTGTATCCAGGCTATTCGTGGAGCAGGAATTGTTTGCGTTCTGGGTCTTTCATCGGAGCCATCTCCTATTGTCATGAAAGAACTCATCTGGAAGGAAGGCATTATTATGACATCACGCGTTTCGCATGGCGAGTTTGCTGAAACCATCGATAATTTAAATCGTGAAACGCTTAAGCCTGATGCCATAGTGACCGATATAATACATCCTTCAAAAGCCCAGGAAGCATTTGAGATGCTTGAGAAAGAACCGGGGAAACATCTGAAAATAATGCTGAAATTCGATGATTAAGATCGATGCCCACCACCATTTCTGGAGATTCAACCAAGCTGAATATTCCTGGATCGATGAAAGGATGAAGTCTCTCAGGCGTGACTTTCTGCCTGCTGACCTTGAACCTCAGTTATCAGTCGCAGGATATTCGGGATCTGTGGTGGTTCAGGCACGTCAGACAGTTGAAGAGACCAGGTGGTTGCTGACTCTCTCCACAAAATACAACTTCATTAAAGGAGTTGTTGGATGGCTTGATTTATGCAACAAAGATGAATTGAAACGGCAGCTTGATGTATTTAGCAAATCAGGGAAATTCGTTGGAGTTCGCCATGTGGTGCACGATGAACCCGATGACAGTTTCATGCTCCGCGATGAATTTCTTCAGGGGATAAGCATCCTCAAAGATTATAATCTTACCTACGACCTGTTGCTTTTTCCCAAACACCTTCCTGTGGCACAAATGTTGGTGTCAATGTTCCCTGAACAGAAATTCGTGCTTGATCATATTGGCAAACCACTTATTAATGAGAAGATAACCGATCCCTGGAAAGAGGATCTTATCACTCTTGGAAATAACAGTAATGTGTGGTGTAAGCTTTCGGGGATGGTTACAGAGGCTGACTGGCAAAATCAAAAACCTGAAGATTTCAATCAATATCTTGATATAGTTTTCTCAGTCTTTGGCCCCGAACGGCTTATGATTGGCAGTGACTGGCCTGTCAGTCTCCTTGCCGGTAAATATCAGAATGTCATGGATATTACAGAAAATTATATATCCGGTATGCCTGATGAGATCAGGCGAAAAATCGCAGGTGAAAATTGTGTCGAATTTTATGGCTTAAATGGAGTTTAGGATGGAAAAATGAGGCTGCATCAAAAGCAGAGTATTGGCCCCTGGTTATCTTTGATACAGCCTCATTTACAAATACAAATATCCGGCCTGATGGCAGGTCAGCTTTTCTATTTCACAAGCAGTTTCACCTTTTTGACATCACTGCTATTGGGTCCGATCATAATTTCAAAGTCGCCGGGTTCACATACATAAGCCAGTTCATGATTATAATATTTCAGATCATTTGCTGTAATGTCGAATGTGACCTCCCTGCCTTCACCGGCTTTCAGGGAGATTTTCCTGAAGCCCTTCAACTCCTTCACCGGACGGGTCGATGTGCTGTAGACATCGTGAATATATAACTGAACAATTTCCTTACCCTCCCTGCTTCCTGTATTCTTAACAGTCACCTTGGCTGTAACTTTTCCGCTTACCGACATTTCAGGAGATGAGAGAGTCACATCACCGTAACTGAAGGTGGTATAGCTCAGACCATAGCCAAATGGATACAAAGGTGCATTTATAACGTCAGTATAATCGCTTCTGAAGCGAACATACTTGTCGAAGTCACCCTGTGGTCTTCCGGTGTTCTTATGGTTGTAATAGAGAGGTATCTGGCCAACATTTCTCGGGAAGGTGGTCGTAAGCTTGGCACTGGGATTAACATCTCCGAAGAGAACGCCGGCAATTGCTCTACCTGCTTCCGAACCAGGGAACCAGGCATTCAGTATGGCTGGAACATGATCCTGCTCCCATGAAAGAACCATAGGACGACCAGTGAACAGAACAAGAACCACAGGTTTTCCTGTAGCTATCAAGGCCTTGAGCAACTCTTCCTGAGGTTCAGGAATAGCAGGGTTTGAACGCGAAGTTCCTTCACCGTTCATATTAGAATTCTCTCCAAGAGCTGCAACAATAACATCGGCATCCTTCGAGGCATTAAGAGCCTCCTGGATTAAATCCCGGGGCTTGCGGTCGTGAACGGCAACTATCTTCATGCCCGGAATTACGAATCCCATCATCCCGTTTAGTTTGGTTTCAAGCAGGGAGTCGGCAACCAGATCACTTCCCTTCGCATAGCTGACTGTTCCATTACTTCCAACAGCATCTTTGAGACCCTTAAGCAGAGAAACCGATTCTTCTCCCTTAGCGGTAAGCGCCCAACATCCCGGCATATCCTTCGCGGCATCTCCAAGAGGACCTATAACTGCTATCTTACTGCTTTTCTTCAGAGGCAGAAGATTATTTTCATTCTTCAGAAGTACCTGGCACTCCTCCGCAATCTGAAGTGAAGTCTCCCTGTTCTGAGCGCTGAAGAGCTCTTTCGAAGCAAGTTCCTCTTTGCAATATTTAAATGGATCCTGAAATAATCCAAGCTTATATTTGGCTTCAAGAATACGCCTGCAAGCCCGATCGATAAGTTTCTGACTTACTTTACCTTGCGAAAGCGACTGTTTCAGAGTCCTGGCGAATCCTTCACTAACCATATCCATATCGATACCTGCTTCAAGGGCTCTTGCACTAACTGTCTGCAAATCGCCGATCCCGTGGTTTATCATCTCTGAAATACCTGTATAGTCGGTCACGACGAAACCCTTAAATCCCCATTGCTTACGCAGAATTTCATCGAGAAGATATTTATTGGCAGTAGCGGGGATTCCTTCAAATTCATTGAACGAAGCCATATAGCTTCCGGCTCCCTGCTCGCAGGCTGCCTCGTAAGGCCTCATATATTCGTTCATTATCCTCTGCCGGCTCATGTCGACAGTATTATAATCCCTGCCGGCTTCTGCACCTCCGTAAAGAGCATAATGCTTCACACAAGCCATGACCCTTCCAGCCTGGGAGTAATCGTTATCCTTTCCCTGGTATCCGCGTACCAGCGCTTTTGCAATTTCACCACCGAGGTAAGGATCTTCACCTGATCCTTCTGCTATTCTTCCCCAGCGTGCATCTCGGCATATATCTACCATTGGACTGAAAACCCAGCCAATTCCATCCGAACTGGCTTCTTTGGCTGCTGTTCTGGCTTCATTTTCAACCAGTTCCATATTCCAAGAAGTTGACAGGGCCAGCGGAATAGGGAAAGTAGTCTCATAACCGTGAATGACATCGAGTCCGAAGATAAGTGGAATATGGAGACGGCTTTTTTCGAGGGCTACCTGTTGCATTGCCCTGGTCTGTTTAGCCCCTTTTATTCCGAAAAGACCTCCTATCTCACCCTTGGCGATACGCTGCTCCAGGGGACTGGCTTCGCCCTTTTTCTGTTCCCCTGCAACGAAGCTGTTTGAAACAGGAAGGTTCAGCTGACCTATCTTTTCCTCGAGTGTCATTTGCGACATAAGTTTGCCGATGAAGGTATCCATCTGTTTGTTGTCCTGAGCAATTCCCTGTAATACAAGGGCACAGAAACTTATCAATACAATAAAACGCTTTGACATATAGGTTGAAAGTTAAATTAAATAAGTTTTCAAGTTTAATGAATTTCCCTCAACCACTTCTAAAAATAACAAAAGATATTTCTATATACCGGAAATCAGGATCACATGATAGTGGGTCATCTGAAAAACTTCTCTTAAATTTGAATGAACAAAACATTTTGCCATGAATTCCAAAAAGAAGTTTGCTGTAGTCCTTGCCGGTTGCGGAGTAAATGATGGCGCAGAAATTCAGGAGGCGACACTTACACTTCTTGCAATTGACAGAAACAAAGCTGAATACCAATGTTTCGCTCCCGACATTAATCAGCTACATGTTGTAAATCACCTCAATGGGACGGAGATGAAGGAGACAAGAAACGTGCTGACAGAGTCGGCCAGGATTGCAAGGGGAAATATTAAACCATTAGGATCGTTTGAGGAAAAAGAATTTGACGCTCTGATCTTTCCCGGAGGATTTGGTGTGGCAAAGAATTTATGTTCATTTGCATTCGATGGAGTGAATTGCTCTGTAAACCCTGAGGTTGAAAAGGTTATTAAATCAATGCATGCTGCCCGAAAACCAATCGGAGCTCTTTGTATCTCTCCGGTACTGATAACGAAGGTATTGGGCAATATAAAAACGACAATTGGCAATGATACAGAGACCATAAACGCTATAGAGGCTTTTGGAGGTAAACATGTTGATGCTGTTCATTGTGAAGTGGTCATCGATCAGGAAAACAAAATTGTCAGCACTCCCTGCTACATGCTCGATGCCACAATTAGCCAGATAGCAGAAGGGGCTGAAAACGCTGTGAGCGCAATCATTAAAATGCTGTAATCCAACTTCTGGAGCTAACTTAATCAGTTTTTTTCAGGCAGGTACTTCCAGAAACGCTTCGGCAGCCTTTGCCGGTGAAGTCTGTAATTTTTCCGTTGAACTATACTTATGGAATCATAGTATTTTTTCCAGAGCTTTTGAAAATGCTGTTCATCAGCACTTTTAGAAGATTCTGGAATCTGCCCGTTTTCCGGATTTGCAGGCAGCTCTTCAAATGTAATCCTTACTGTCTCTATAAGATTGTAATAGAAACCGTAATTCCTTTTCAGGTCATAAATGATCCACTCCTGATCAGCAAAACGGTCGGTGAAATGTTGGATGCATAAAGGCAGAACGTTGTATTTCGGAGAGAAAGAGGCATAATAGGTATTCTCTGAGGTCTCCTGGAAACGGGTAAACATCCTGACCCTGGCTGTCTCAGCGGCAACTTTATTGAACAGTCTGGATAATTTCAAAACAGGTTCGAGGGAAAAATCAGTTTCAATATTATAAGGCTTCTCTACCATAAGCCTGCAAAAGTCATAGATTAATCCTGAGGCCTCAGGATGTTCTGAAAGAAATACAATCTGAAGCATGTTGGCACTCTCCTTTGAGCTCTTTTCAATGATCTTCTTCCAAACCCTTTCAGCTTTCCTTTCATCTGCGACTATGGAAACAGTGTCTGAAAAAATCATCGTCTGGCTTTCATTGTCACTTACTATTTTGTCGGGAAAGAGATTAAGCCTGTAACTCTCGAAGACAAGAGTCAGCAGCCCCTCAAAACTGTTTTCATATCTGAAGATAATCATCAGATGGCAGTTGCAAGCGGTACAGGCAAATTAAACAGTGAAAGCTGAACAGCATCTGTAGATTTTTGTCCAGTCAGTATCAACTGTCTCACAAATTCAGGTTTCAGTTCCTGTATGGTTTTTGAATAACCAAGTTCATGGCAGGTAATGAAATACTGAGCTCTCTTCATCACAACCCCTATTTTTTTGAGATGATATGAATTAAGATGATTATGTATCCGGGCATCAGCAATCAGGCGGGCTGACCTTGGACCTATGCCGGGAACTTTAAGCAGGCTATAATAATCAGCTTTATTGATATCTACAGGAAAAAGCCATGGATTCCGGAGTGCATAGACAACCTTTGGATCGAGGCTCAGGTCGAGATCGGGATGTTCGTTGTTTACAATATCATCAACGCCAAAGCCATAAAAACGGAGAAGCCAGTCGGCCTGGTAAAGCCTGTGCTCCCTCACAAGGGGCGGTGTTGTTAAAACGGGAAGCCTGCTGTCGTAGCCGTTGACCTGTATGAAACCGGAATAGTAAACCCGTTTCAGGTTACGCTGATCGTAGAGCCGGCCTGCGAGTTTCAATATTGTTCTGTCGGTATCGTCACTTGCTCCGATCACAAACTGTGTGCTCTGTCCGGCAGGAGTGAACTTCTCAACTTTCCTGAACCGCTTGCGATCTTCCCTGTTTTCGTTAATCTTATCAGTAATCAGATGGATGGGTTTCAGGATAGATTCGTAGTTCTTTTCAGGTGCCAGAAATTTGAGGTTATCCTCTGTAGGAATTTCAAGATTAACACTCAGACGATCGGCCCATTTTCCTGCTTCATTGATTAGTTCACTGCCGCTTCCGGGAATAACCTTCATATGAATATAGCCATTGAACCGATGGTTTGCCCTGAGTTCCTTTACAACACTTATCATCTGCTCCATTGTATAGTCGGGATTGCGAAGAACTCCTGAACTAAGAAAAAGTCCTTCGATATAGTTACGCCGGTAGAAGCCTATGGTCAGATCGGCAAGCTCCTTCGGCATAAAAGTTGCCCTTGGATGATCGTTGCTCCTTCGGTTTATGCAATAGGCGCAGTCATAGATGCAATTGTTACTGAGCATGATTTTCATGAGCGAGATGCAGCGGCCATCGTCAGAGTAGCTGTGGCAGATTCCCCATGCAGAAGCATTCCCCAACCCGCCGGAGGTATTTGACCTTTGTGTTCCGCTGGAGGCACACGAGACATCATATTTCGCCGAGCCGGCAAGTATTTTAAGCTTATCATATGTTTTTTCAGAGATCATCAGCAAATAATCTTGTGATTAATTTTTAATCAATATTCCGATTAAAAATATAACAATAATTACTGAAAAATCAACAGCCGGATAAGAATAACGCTATTTTTATTCTCGATTGCGATTACTATTTTTGATAAGAAATATCAGGATTACTAATGCCTGTAACAATTTATCTTCTTATAAAGAAATAAATAATAATACTTCCCATGAATAAATTCGTTAAAGAGATACTTGAGCAACCAAAGGCACTTGAAGATACCCTGAATTTCTACCTCAATGGGGAAGGTCAGTCACAGCTCGATAAAATATCCGAATTATATAAGCGGAAAAACTTCAACCAGGTATTATTTACCGGAATGGGAAGCTCGTTTTTTGCACCTCATACCTCATCATGTTATCTGAGCAAACATGGGATAGATTCCCGGACTATCAATGCCGGAGAACTACTTCATTATCATCTCCCCCTTTTAAGAGAAAACACTCTTGTGACCTGCATATCTCAATCAGGTGAAAGTTATGAAGTGGTGAAAATCCTCGAAAAGCTGAATGAGAATATAGCCTGTATTGGAATCAGCAATGAAGAGAAGAGCACTCTTGCCGGAAAGGCAACTCTGACACTCTTGTCAAAAGCAGGAAGAGAAGATATGACATCTACAAAGACCTATGTCGCTACCCTGCTGGTTTTATCAGTTTTCACAAACCTGCTTGCCGGGAAATGGCTGCCTCAGCAGATGACCGAAATGGTTCAAGCAATTGATGCAGTTGATAAAATGATAAATTCCCGAAAGGAGTGGCTTGCCCCGGTAATGGAATTCCTGGGACATCCTCAATTTGTACAGGTTATTGGAAGGGGTCCTTCATATTCGTCAGTGTTGCAGGGGGCACTTATGATAATGGAAGCTTCGAGAAACCCGGCTTCAGGAATGTACGGAGGCGAGTTCAGGCACGGGCCGATGGAGATGGCAAAAAAGGGATTCAGGGCAATCGTACTGGCACCACTGGGAGCAACTTATGAACAGGGAATAAAACTTGCTGACGACATAACAAAATTCGGAGGCCGGGTTGTACTTATCACTAACAGTCAGGAGGTATCTGCAAATCCCGATGTACTTCCGGTTCATATTCCCTGTCAGGATGAGTTCCTCTTCCCTATCCCTGCCATTGTCCCGCTGCAGTTCATTGTCAATCAGTGGGCAACTGATGCAGGAAATGAACCCGGCGATTTTACAAGGGGGGCAAAGGTCACCCTGACTGAATAGCTTATGCCAGAGATAGTTTAATTTAGCAGTAATAATCGTTATTATTAAACCCAATTTAACAAAAATGAAAAGAACCGCAAAGAGTGGTATTATCGGCGTCGATGTTGGAGGGACAAAGATCAGAGCCGGGGTTTTAACTCCCGGTGGTGATTTGCTTTGTGAACCAGTCGTTATTGCAACTGGCGGAAGTGATGATCGTGAAACGATCTGCGGCAGGATTATCGGTTCAATTGATTCTGCCATCAGGAAATCCGGACTTAAAACTTTTGAAATTTCCGGCATCGGAATGGGAGTAACAGGTCCGCTGGACAGTAAAAACGGAATTATCCTTGAATGCCCCCAACTTCCTACAATGAACTTCTTTCCTCTTATGGAGCGTGTCATTGACAAGTTTAAAATACCTGTCGTGATGGATAATGATGCAAACGCACTGCTCCTGGGCGAAAGCACCTGGGGAGCAGGAAAAGGATACAGAATCTCACTTGGATTTACTTTAGGCACCGGATTGGGTTGTGCCCTGGTAGTTGATAATAAACTGTTTACAGGAGTTAACGGACTGGCTGGTGAGATTTGGCCTTCGCCTTTTGATGATGAAACCATTGAAGATACAGTCTCAGGCCGGGGAGTGTCGTCAATTTATTTCCGATTGTCTAATCAGATGAAAAGTGCTGAAGAGATTTCGGGATTGGCATTAAATGGAGATATTAAAGCAATAGAATCGTGGGGTATATTTGGACGCGCATTGGCTGTTGCACTGGCATGGGGAATCAATTTTACCGATCCTGATATTGTCATTCTCGGGGGATCGATAGCCAAATCATATGAACTCTTCTCCGATTCAATGGAGAGCCATTTGAAGAAATATATCTGTCCGGTACCTGCTGAAAAAACCAGGATCGTGAAAGCTTCACTTGGAGATAATGCAGGGTTTATGGGTGCAGCAGCACTGGTATCAGTAAAAAGGGAAATTGTAAAATCCAATAAAAAGGAATTATGAAAAATATAATCAGGCTTTGCCTTATTATTTTCGCTGCAGTTGTATTTGATTGCTGTTCTGTCGATAACAATGCCGGACAGACAAAATTAATGCTTTCAGGTGACTGGTTTATAAAATCCACGTTCGAGGTAAAAGTTGGCGGGGAGACAATTTCCACAGGCAAATTCGAGCCTGAGAAGTGGTATCCGACCAAAGTACCTACAACTGTGCTTAATTCTTTTATAAAAAATGGTGTTTACCCCGACCCCTGGGTTGGACTCAATAATTATAAGATACCTGACGTTTCTGATGAATTCAATCAAAAATACGGTCTGGCTAAATACAGTTACATTGATGGAAGCACAAATCCCTGGAAAGACCCATACTGGTTCAGGAAGGAGTTTATTTTACCGTCCGGCTTCAATGGGAAGAAGCTCTGGCTGAATTTCGATGGTATCAATTACCGGGCCGACGTCTGGCTTAACGGACATCAGATTGCTGGTAAAGAAGAGATGGCTGGAATGTTCCGACGGTTCAAATATGATATTTCTGATTATTCTCTGACAAATCAAACAAATTACCTTGCTGTTAAAATTTACCAGGTCGACCATCCGGGGGTTCCTTCGCCAGGCACACAGTTTGAAGTATTTGGAAAGACCAGGGGGCATGCAATTGATATATTTAAAGATGAGACACTTAAATTTACCGGAGGATGGGATTGTGCACCGGTGATAAGAGACAGAAACATGGGAATATACCAGGATGTGTATATCACTTCCTCCGGACCGGTATCTATTGAAAACCCCTTTGTCGTTACTGATCTTCCTCTTCCTGACACAACGCTGGCCAGACTGAAAATATCGGCTGAGCTGAAAAACAACAGTAAAGAAGAGATCAACGGATTGCTGACGGTTAAAATAAGTCTGATAAACCGTCTTGATTTTCCATCATACAGCAGGCTTTTAGGTGGCAGCATGCCTGATATTATTTTCAGCAAAAAGGTAAAACTACCCGCAGAGAAGGTAACCGGGATATCTTTTAATCCGGATGAATTCCCCTCATTATCTGTTCACAATCCATACCTGTGGTGGCCAAACGGGTATGGGAAACAATACCTTCACAATCTGGAATTGTCATTCAGCATTGATGGTAAAACGTCTGACAGGGTAAATACGAAATTCGGCATCAGGGAAATCACAAATAAGCTTGAGAAGAAAGGAGATGATTATGGAAGGGTTTTCTATATAAACGGGCAGAGAATTTTCTGCAAGGGGGGATGGCTTCAACCAGATGCTTTGCTGAATATGCCGGAAAAGAGAGTCTATGATGAAGCCCGTCTGCTGGCAAAGGCAAATGTAAATATGGTGGCCAGTGAAGATGCTCCTTCACCACCGGATATTGTTATGGATTCGTACGACAAATATGGCATCATGTGCTGGGAGACTTTCTACCAGTGCTACAGGATGTACCCGGGTGATACCATCACGGAAAACAATCCCTCTGACCATGGACTTGCCTTGAAAGAGGCTCAGGATATTATAAAACGATACAGGAATCACCCGTCGCTTGTTGTCTGGTGCGCTGCCAATGAAGTGACAGTTGCAGAAGATATTTATAAGCCTCTCCGAAAATATGTTACTGATCTCGATGGAAGCCGTCCTTTTCTCGCAGCTTCGAGTACAAGCTGGAATATTGACAAGCTTACTCCTTATATAAAAGATGATCTTCCACTGGGAACAACCGACGACGGAGACCCTGATTACAACTGGAACCCTGAGCATTTTTATTTCGACAAGATCCTCGAGGTTAATAAGCAGGCTTTCAGGAATGAACTGGGAGTAGCTTCGGTTCCTGTTTACAGCAGCCTTAAGAAATTTATTCCGCAATTCAGTAAAGATATTAATAATCAGATCTTTCCACTGGATAGTACCTGGGCGGAACATGGCGCCTGGGACGACAATAATTATGCCTTCAGAGGCTATGACAATGCAATCAGAACCTTATACGGAAAACCTGTAAGCGTTGAAGATTACGCAAGGAAGGCTCAGTTTGTGAATGCCAATAGCTACCGTGCCATGTTTGAAGCCGCAAACCATCGAATGTGGGATATTACCAGCGGTGTTATGTTATGGAAATTGAATGATTGCTGGCCATCGGTCCTGTGGCAGTTATACGACTGGTACCTCTGCCAGAATGCGGCCTATTATTATTCTCAAAAGGCAATGGAACCAGTTCATATTCAGATGAATGCGAACAACAATGTAATATCCCTTATAAATACGAGGCATACAGAACTTGATAGTCTGCAGCTTCGCGCAGAGGTTGTGGATTTTAACATGAATAGCGTATGGCTTAAATCCGAACCGATCAGTATTGGAGCTGATATGTACAGTGAACTGTTCGCTATACCCGATGGACTAAAGATGACACCGGTATATTTCGTAAAGCTGGAATTAAAGAAAAAGGATGGCAGTCTAATCTCAGAAAACACTTATTGGTTATCCTCTTCTAAAAATCCTGACTATTCAGCTCTGGCAAATCTTGAACCAGTGGGGCTTGAGATGTCAGCATATAAGGAAGAGAAAGGAAAGGAAATTTTAGTCACAGTAAAATTAGCCAATCATACCGGGAGTCTCTCATTTTTCAACAGGCTGGTTATAACCAAAGGCAAGGAAGGAGATGAGGTACTGCCAACCTTCTGGGATACTAATTTTATCACACTCTTCCCTGGTGAAGAAAAGACAATCTGGGCATCAATCTCAAAAGATGATTTTCAGGGAGCTAAACCTTATATCTTAATAGATGGAAATAATAAAGTTGAGTCCCAAATCATTAATAATAAGTAAATAAAACAGGACCAGGCTGATTAGAATACTTCTTAACCGCAGGGCACGCAAAGATTAAGCAAAGTACGCAGAGTACACATGAATTCTGCCTGAAAAATCATTGTGATCGTGTAGCGGAAATAAATGCTTTGAGAAATTCTCCCCATTTAGTCCTGGCAGCAAAATCAAGATTCGTTTCATACAGGGTTGACAAGATTCTCGTCGGGAAATAGATTGCAATTCCGTTGGAATGTTTCATGGAGGTACCGGTATATTCTGATAAGAGAACCAGACCTGTTACTCCGGTTACAGCGTCAATCACTCCGTCGCAAGCCTTAACTATTTCTTCCTTTACTGAGGTATTCTTAAGCAGCTGGCAAAAGTTTATCAGATCAATATTGTCGTAAACTTCATATTCCTGCGACTTATTACGGGCACTAACAATCTTCGAAAGTGAAGCAGAATCTTTAACCGCAGCAGTCAGGACTTGTGCCATTATTTCAATGGCATCAGCAAATTTCTCAGAAGCAGAGAGGTCGCTCGAAGAGAATGTAACCTCATCACCGGTTTCTTTATAGGATTCTATATATTTCCTGACTATTTCATTGCCAATATCTTTTGCTGTGATATCATGATTTTGAACCATAAGCTGCAGGATGGTATCATAAGGCCAGCCATCAAGCGGCTCAGTTTGCTCGGAGCCGACCATATAGTCGGCACAATCACGAACCTGGTAAGCCACCTCAGCCATGCTCATCAGACAGGCGTCCATACCAAAAATATCAATCTTTTGTCCGAGGATTTCTTTAACTTCAAGCAAGGCTTTTTTCATCTCAAGGTTATCGAGAAAGTCCTTTGCATTATCGTCGATCAGAATAGCCCTAGCAAGCCTGCTGTCATGTGATGCTAATTTTGCTGCTTTTACGACTGAAGTCCTGAAAAATGCATGTTTCAAACGGCTCGACCTCATTAAACGACCTTCAAATAACCGTTCGCCTGCAAATATATCAGTGTCGTCCCAACCCTGTCCGTGATTCCAGAGTACAAGCATATAATGTTCAGCAGGATAGTTTGTTGCTGCCCATTTGACAAAAT
The DNA here is from genome assembly GCA_903865465.1 of uncultured Bacteroidota bacterium. GTDB lineage: Bacteria > Bacteroidota > Bacteroidia > Bacteroidales > VadinHA17 > LD21. Next base: position 331 of record CAIPJU010000978.1, on the reverse strand, counting down.
CAACCAGGAATCCGGGTTCTCCGGTGTTGGTTTCACCAAGGCTTTGCTTTGCATCCTTGTCAAGAGATGTACCCTTCGATAACAGGTAACGCTTTGTCGACTGAGCTGTGCCTGCCCTGTCAAACTCTGCCACAACATTTATATCGGAGGTGGAGCCGATTTTTTTCATTTCAGCCAGATCAGTAATTCCATTGGCATCAAGATTAATATATTCTAATTTGGCACCTTTGTAACTTTCTATTTGCTCCTCTTTAGCATATTTCTTTTTAGAACAATAAACAGTAAAATCGTATTTGTCCGACAAATGAGTTACTAAATGCTCTGCAAGTGT
>CAIPJU010000977.1 GCA_903865465.1 uncultured Bacteroidota bacterium | reverse complement strand
TGTCATTATAGCTATAAAGGTAGTGACTGGAGAATTTAGAGTATATTGACCCCCTGAAAACGGATTAATGACAATATTTGACTCTTTTTTCATTTGTTAATCGAATTGGTCTGCAGATGAGTGTAAAAGCAAATGTACCAAATTAATAGTAATCTAATTTTAAAATTTTTGCTCGCGGGCAAAGTCCCAATAGAAGGTACTGATTTTTCATGTCACGATGAGACATTCTTGAAGGCAGGAATTAGTCCTGTTTCACCAGTAGAAATGCTGTCTATATGCACCTTAAGCTTGCCCATAACGACTGTGTAACCACATTATTGTTGTTATTTCCGTTATATCACCAATTCCAAAATAATCAAAAAAGGTGTCATCAAAAAATAAATCATCAGCCCTGTTTAACCTGTCGCAACCCGTTTCACTCAACCTTACCTAGCTCCCTTTCTCTTACCTTTGGCTATTTTTCATGTGCTGAATTCTTCTTAAGCTTTTAATTACACCCAAACCAATGTATCGAAATATGCTGTTTTGTTCTGGTTCAGTAATAATGCAAACATCGCAAGTCAGCATATCAGTTACTTTCTCTCTGACAGCTGCATCCTCCCGTAAAACTGAATTATCATTTAAAGATAATAATCAATAAAATAGGTTATGTCATTTAATTTCAGAAATATCCAATAAGTACAAGCGTTGGGTTTACAAGGATAAACGCTTGCTTAAAGTTTCTTAACGCGGCTTATTTCAGGATTACCGTTTTTGCCATGAAAGGTAGTAAGATTAAAAAGGGGTGTTATTTGCACGCTTCAACGTCGGATTTGAGTGTTTCCGGTCCTTGTGATCAATAATAGCAAATGACCGGTAGAAAGCTTGTCGACCAGCTCAGGAATATTTTGTGGAAAAAAGTGTGAGTGGGAGAGCGGGAGTGAGGGAGAAAGACAGGATGTTTATTTATCCTTGGTTCTAAAATAAGGTATTTACATTTTTGCGATATTTATTAAAAGTCAGTTTCTAATTCATGTCCATTTTCTTTTAACCAGTGTTTTGCCTTTTCGTAGTTGGGTAATTGCGCTGAAACCCGATTCCAGAATTCTTGTGTGTGATTTGATTCCAATAAATGTGTCAGTTCATGAACAATTATATACTCTATCACAGAAATAGGAGCTTTAATCAACCTCCAGTTAAAATGTATATTGTCTTTTGGTGTACAGGAACCCCAACGGTACTTTATATCCAGAATATTGATGTTATTGTATTTTACACCTATCTGATTAGCAATAGCTTTTGCTTTTGGTGTAATTATTTCATTGGCTGATTTAATATACCATGCTTTGAAAAGCCTGTTGGCTTGATTTTGATTCTCTTTGCTAATCAGGAACTTGTTGTCAAAAAGCACTCCATCAATTTGCTCATCAACAACATTAAGTTTATAATTCTCCCCTAAATACATCAGTGATTCACCGGCAACAAATTCCTTTACCTGTCTTTCGTAAGGGTACTTTTGATTATGTTCAATCTTCTTTTGAATCAAGTGTTTCCGTTTTTCAATTTCCTTTGCAATAACTTCTGTACTTGTGTTTTTAGGTGCACGTACAATTACAGAACGGTCACGCTCAACAATTATGCTAAGGGTTTTCCTTTCAGAATATATTATTGAATACCGGATTTCCATTTCTTAATCTTCTGAATAGATAATTGCTGATGTTATTCTTTCATCTTTTGCCCAGGCTAAAACCTCTTGTGCAATTTCATTTCTTTTACTGAAGGCAGAGTGTATCGAATGACATTCAGAAGCAATGTAATTAGAAATCTCGCCTCGCAATCTTGCAACCGATGCAGGATTATTCCAAAACCCAATCAGAGCCAATTCGATTTTTAACATTCCGTAAATTTCTTTCGTCCAGATGAGCAGGTTGTTTACTTCATCATCGCCTGGATTATCTTTTTTATCGTAAATCAAAGCATTTAGCTTTCGATAAATTGGCATTTGGGTTTTACGATTTAAACCTTTTGTATCTTCTTCCTGTGCCTTTTTAATTTTCTTTCTCAGTTCCTCAAGCAAACGATAAATTTCTTCCCAATTTTCACGGAATGCCGCCAATATTCTTGCCAATTCCTCTGCAAATGAAGCATATAATTCGGGATCTTCGTCAAGTTTAATATTGATAATCTCACGAATGGCGTGTTCAATTCTTGCCGCCTTTGTTTCTTTCCGTTTTATGGCCTTTACATTATCAAAAAACTTGTCATCAAGAATTGAAATAGGCTCAATTTTTGTTTCAATGCCTTTTGATTTAAGGAATTCGTCGGTAACCTTTCTGAGTTTTTCAGAAATACCTTTCATACTCATTCGTTGATCACGAAAATGTTGTGAAGCCAACGTATTTATCTCCGCAAAACGGTTTAAATCATTTAAATAATCCAGGGCTTCTTTACGGGGAAATACATTGTCGAGTGCTTTTGAAAAACGGTCAAAAGCCTCGGTAAAACAAAAACGTATGTCTTCATCATAGAATATGTTGAAAATGTCGTCGGGATCGGAGTAATAGGATAATCCATTTGTTTCGAACACATCTTTTAATACTTCATGAGCATTTTTCAATTCTGCCAACAATTCGGCATTGCCAAGAAAACATCCTGTAATCTCTTCTTGTTCTTTTTCCCAATAAGCATCTAAAGCCCGTTTCAAATGGTTGCCCATTCCAACATAATCTACTACAAAACCAACCTTTTTTTCATCATCGTAAACACGATTTACACGGGCAATTGCCTGTAAAAGATTATGATTTACAATTACCTTATCTAAATACATTACTTGTTCAATGGGAGCATCGAAACCGGTAAGCAGCATATCCACCACAATCAAAATCCCAATATTTCCATTTGCCTGTGTATCGGCCGAACCTTCTGTTTTTTCTGTTTTCCTGAATTTTAACTTGAACCCGGCAATGGCTGATTTGCGTTCTTTACCATCGGCATATTGCTTTAAATCGGGTTGGTCGTTATGGTTAACATCAGAAATCACAACAGCGGTTTCTAATTTTTCAAAAGTTTCGATCGTAACTTTATAAGGGTTATCAGTTTTTAGTTCTTCCAATAGTTCAACTTTAGCAACTTCAAATGCTTTTTTATAGCGGTGGGCGGCCTCTTTAGAAACTGAAACTACCTGGGCTTTATATCCGTTAGCAAAAACATGTTCTACATAATGCCTTAGCATATCCCTGGCTTTATCCTGAATGGTTTCTTCTGATTCGAGATATGCCCGTTTAGTGCCATAGGCCAATATTTCAATTTGCTCACCAACGTTGTAATCTTTAAATACATCCTGAAATTTTTTGTCTGCGCCTTTTTTATCGTCCACGTTAGCTTCGTGAGTTCTGCCTTCGTAAACTATTTCCAGGGTAACCCCATCCTTAATTGCCTGACGCATGGTGTATTTGTCGATGTAATCGCCAAATGTTTGTTCTGTTCGGGCAATAGGTGTTCCTGTAAATGCAATACGTGTTGCATTTGGCAATGCCCTGTCGAGGTTTGCCCCTAATTTGGTGTATTGCGAACGATGCGCTTCGTCGGTCAATATCAGAATTTTATCGGACGTATTTAACTCAGGAAATGCAGTCTGATAATCTTTTTCCTGAAATTTATGAATCATTGCCGAAACAATTTCAGATGTGTTTGTTTTCAGGACTGTTTTTAAAGTGGTTATATTATCAGGGTCATTGATTGTGTATCCAACCGACTTTGCTGTTTGTTTGATCTGGTCGTCTAATTGTGTTCGGTCAGTGAGCAAAACAACTTTATACGATTGCAGAAAAGGGTGCAGGTACATTTCCCTTATTAAGAATACCATTGTTAACGATTTGCCCGAACCCTGGGTATGCCAAATAATTCCGCCTCTTTCGTCTCTGTTTTTACCTGTCAAAAGTCGTTCGACTGTTTTTTTAACTGCCCGGAGTTGCTGGTACCGTCCAACAACCTTTATTAATTCTCCATTGTCTGTTGTTGTCCAAATTGAAAAAGTCCGGATAATGCTTAGCAGGTTTTCGGGTCTCAACATGCCATGAACCAGGCGTTGCTGGTCGTTCGGTGAAGTTCGGAAATCATGAGGGATATCTATATCGTCGTTTCCTTCTTTATCAACGAAATATGTTTTTTGCGGATTGCAATACTCCGCAAGAGTTTCGACGGTATCGGGGAATGGGTCGGACCAACGGTAAAAGTGTTTTTCAATGCTTGTAGTTACGGTTCCGAATTTGGCTTTGTTCCTGCAAGTGGCAATAATAATCTGATTATAATAAAACAAAGGTTTTGAGCCTTCCTTAATGTAATCGCGTTGTTCTGAATAGCGCATTAACTGATCGATGGCTTCGGGAATTGGTTCTTTTGTCCGGGGGCTTTTACATTCAATTACAGAAACAGGGATTCCGTTTAAGAAGCAAATAATATCGGGATAAATATGCTTGTCGGTACCAATAATCCGGATTTTAAATTGCGAAACGGCAACAAAGCTGTTGTTTCGGGCATTGTCGAAATCAATAAAATAAACCGGTTCATAGCGCAATCCTTCAGAAGTCTGATTTTGTACTTTTGTTCCGTTTATCAGCAATCTCAAAACCTGTTGATTGTTTTTATACAAATTATCTCCCTCGAATGAGGTGATGTCTGTTATGGCTTCAAACACCTGCTGCTCATTCATCCACGGGTTGATTTTTTTCAGGGCGGTTTCCAGATCTTTCCTCATGATAACCTGTGTAAAATCTTCACGTTGGCTTTGTTGTGGAGTTTGGCCTGGCCCCATTTCCAAACGCAAAACAGCCCAATTTATGCCGGGCATACTCTCGAGCTGCTTTAAAAACGGTTCTTCAACGTGGTTTTTCTCATCAAGCCTTATATGGTCGGGTGTTTTATCTGTTGCCATTTTTAATGCATTTGTTATTTTATCCTTTTCCTCTTTTTATCGGACATGTCCGATAAAATGTCCGTTATTTTGGTTAATCTCAATACTATCATCCGGATTATATCGGACATCTTTCTCTATTGTAGCCCTATTTTGTCCAGATTGTCCATTTACAACATTACTTTCAGTTCTATCCGGACAATGATGTCCGGATAGATGTCCGGATTCAATTATATTACTATCTTTTATTGTAATTATATCTTGAATATCAGTTATATAGAAAATTGAACTTTTAATATTATCCGGACATCCATACTCAAATTCATGTCCTTTATCATCTTATTCATCCTTTCAACTTTCATTATATGGGACACTTTGTCCTTTATCTTGTCCTTTAACGCTCCTGGAATTAGAAATCTGCCCTCTTAAGGGACAGAATGTCCCGCAAGATGTCCTGCAAGAATTCTTACAGTTTAATTTGTCCAGATATATGTCCAGATATGTCATTAAAACAATGATTATAAAGATATTGAACCCTATGTCCAGATTTAAATACAGCATCGGTACTACCAGTATTTCTCCAATATTTGCAGTATAATTAACCCTATCTGGACACTTAAAATCAAAACCATGTCCAGATACAGCATTATAAGCATTTATATTCCCTATCTGGACAATATTATCAATTCATATTCGGTTTTTGGACCACCACTAACTTGCTTAACCAATTTTAAATCTTTAAACCTTAACAAATGTCTTTGTGCTTTCTTTTCGTCAAAGTTAAAGTACTCAGCGTATTGTTTTTTACTTACCTTCTTCTGTTTTAGTAAGTATTGATATCCCAATAATTCCTCATCATTTAATTGTTCAATAGCAGGTTTTGCTTTCTTTCTAAAAATAGTGATAATAAAATATTCGTTATCCATTCGGAAAGTTGGACTAGGCAAGCTGTTGTCATCTTTGAATGCTTTCAACTCTTTCATTCCAATACCACGTTCCTCAACCAAACCAGTTTTGAAAAACAGATAGGCAATTTTAGGATTCCGACTAATAGGTGGCACTTCAAACGATTTAAACTTGTCCAATGAAATAATCGGAGCACCAGGACTCCATATCTCAATCTTTTCTTTTGATGCAATAACCCGAACCTGTTTGTCCCTTATCGTATAATCTCTGTGAACAATTGCGTTGATAATGAGCTCACGAAGCACTTTCTTTGAAACATCAATAATTTCTTCACGATGGAAATTCTCCCGATTTATTTCAGGTAAAAAACTTAGATCAAGCAAATCTTCCACTTTCCCGGGCATTAATAAAAGAGGACCTTCAATGTCCTTTATTTTCGCATCGCCAACTGATTGTTCTATTGTAAATTTTATTCGAGCCTGTTCAAATTCAGTTTGTGGGTTTCTGCCCAAGAGCAATAATCCCATGCCTGTTGGCCGTATTGTTTTAGAATTTTCGGGTTTAAAAACAAGTCCCAATTGGGTAAGGTATTTTGTAAACCCATCAGAATTAATTTTAAAACCGAGGTTTAAGCGGTTAATAAGTTCTTGTTGAGCTTCTTCCGACAAGTCGGAAATATCAAAATTACCCATACCCTGTGTTAATATCGTTAGTTTAGGTAGTAATGGGTTTGGATTTATTTCATGTGCCCGTACAGTTGCATCATCGAAAAACTTTTTGTTTGCCGTATTAATTTCCTCGACTAAATCATCATCAAAATAGTCAACCACCACCTTATTAGCAATTAGAAAATCCCTGCCGTCTCCCGCAACCGATGGATCAGAGTCGATATGTCCAATATAAACTTTAGCTATACGTGCGTTTACAATTCTTTCAGCACATGAAAGCTTTGGATGATTTCTTGCCCCGGGGGCACATGGTTCGAGTGTGGCATAAATAACCAAATCGTCCAATTTATTACCACGATTTTTACGTTCGATGGCAGTAAACTCGGCATGGTCGCCAATTCGCAATTCACCCCTATGCGATGTCGTAACCAAAACCCCTTCTTTGGTAGCAATAACAGCCCCCACTTTAGGATTCGGTTTATCATCACTTCTGTTCGGGTCAGGAATTGATTTGTACATTTCTGATACTGCCAACTCCATCAATTCCCGTGTGGTGTATTTGTTGCCGATTTTATGTTCTTTTTTTGCCATAATTTTAGCATTAAATTCCGAAACCGGTTTTGATTTTTGCCAATACTTCTATATGGTTTTTGTTTAAATCAGCCAAATTCCAGCTTGCATATTGGCTAAGTATTCTTACTGAGTTGCTAAACAATTCAATATTGCCTGTAAAG
>CAIPJU010000976.1 GCA_903865465.1 uncultured Bacteroidota bacterium | reverse complement strand
TATCATCTTGACCGTATCAGGAAAGGGAAGCCAATTATAATGCATGGTGACGGTACATCCATCTGGATCGCTGTTTACCGTGATGATACTGCAAGTGCTTTTGCAGGTGCAGCAGGAAATGAAACTGCTTTCGGTCAGGCGTATAACGTTACCGGTGATGAACTCATGACACATAACCAGATGTGGAAGACAATAGCGCGGGTTATGAAAGCACCCGATCCTGACTTCGTTTATATTCCGACACTGGTACTTGCAAAACTCGCTCCTGCTGAAGCATTATGGTGTCGCGAGAACTTCATGCACAATAATATTTTTGATAATTCAAAAGCCAAACGTGATCTTGGTTTCAGGTATACTCTCAGGTATGAGGATGGAGTTAAAAAATGTATTGAATACCTTACAGCTCATAACCTGATAGAGAACTGCGATAACTATCCCTTTTATGATCAGATCATTCAAAAATGGAAGGGCGCATTAAACCGACTTTCTAATGAATAAAAACTTCGCCGCTAACCGCCTTTTGCACTCGGTTTACTTTATCTATTTTTTCTGTGGAATGGCAATGTGCTTCGAAGGTGCCTTTATGCCGGAATTCAAGGAGCATTTTCATCTTACCTATCAGCAGCAGATGTATACCATGTTTGCAAAGAATATACCTTTTATAATCTTTTCCATTCTGATAGGACTTCTTTCCCGGAAGATAGGTTTTAAAAATTGTCTGACGATAGCATTGTTTCTTTTTGCGGCAGGAACGGCACTCCTTGTTCCGGGAATGCGTGAAGGTAACTATGCTCTTGTTCTGGCAGCGTTTTTTATTATTGGCACAGGCTTTAATTTTGAACTTGTAGCAGGAAATCCGATGCTGTCGTGGCTAGGCGACCCGGGAGGCAGTTCCAGTCGTCTAAACCTGGGAAATGCATTGGGCGCAATTGCCCAGATAATATCACCGCTTATTATAATTCTTATACTTCCATCGGGTGCAGTTACTGTTTCAGATAAAATTCCGTATATAAACGGAATATTTCTGGGAATAGCTGTCATACTGATTGTTACAGGTCTTTTTACCATGCTTCTGAAAGATGTTAAGGTTGATCTCTCCGAAGATAATGCCGGCGATTCGTCTGATAGACTGAAAACTCCAAAGGTTTGGAAGAATAAGAAACTGCTTCTGGGATTTCTCGCCATTTTTGTTGCTTTAGGTACTGAATCGGGAATATTTGGTTTTTACAGAAATTATGTTGAAGACCCAGTAATTGCCTCACTAGGTTCCCATCTTTCATATATCTTATACACAATCTACTTTGCAATGTTTGCCGTTGGAAGGCTAGCAGGGGCATGGGTTCAGAAGAGAATAAGACCTGTGCAAACTCTGGTAATCTGCGTAATCGCAGGGATAATATTATTATTTCTAATGATGATAACCACAGGCATGGCATCAGTTGTCTCAATAACTTTGCTGGGTTTCTTTATATCCATCTTTTTTCCGACACTTTATGCGATATCTATTGAAGGGCTTGGAAGAGACACCGCAATTGGTTCAGGCTTTCTGACAATGGGATTTCTCGGAGCTGCTGTTCTTCCGGTAGTTCAGGGTAAGATGGCTGACTGGCTTGGATTGAAATTCTCCTTCATAATAAGCATACTATCATACCTTTATATTCTATATTATGCATTAAGGATGGAAAGAGAATCAGCAATCAAGACTGAACAACTGTGACTCTGTCTCCCACTTTAATTTTACCCTCTTTCAGAACCCGGCACGTAATTCCTCCATGTCCGCGCATTGCATTGTAACCTCCCTTGCCAAGATTTTCTTCCATGCGGTTACACGGGTGACAGAACCCTGTCATTTCAAGAATAGCATCGCCAATTGCGATTTGCTTTCCTTGAAATGCATTCAGATTAATCCCTTTTATTAAGATATTTCTTCTTACCAGTGATGGATCAATTTCATTTTTCCCAAGAAATGATGCTGCTGCCTGTAAGTGTTCGTATTGAATTAAAGTAACTTGTCTTTTGCTTTCAGGGTTTCCCTTGTTGTACCGGTCATTCATTAGTCCCCCGATTTGGGCAAAGGTTTCTTCCAGCACTTGAACAGGTGCCTTTGATTGTGGGTGAATTCCAATCCATTTAACTTCACCGGATTGGACGAAATTATCAAAGAATTCGATAAATGGTTTTTCTTCCGGAGAAATATTCATGTTATTTATTAGTTTAAGTGCTACTTTAATATTTCTTATGCTGCGCTAAGAAGGGTACAAAAATAAGTAAAAAAGAGTGAGTGTGAGAGTGAGTGTGAGAGTGAGAGTGAGTTTTGAAGATAGAAGCCTGTATTTATTTCTGGCGGGCATCGTTATAAAGAAAGTCAAGATAGCCATAATTTACACCGCTGCCATATTTTACGGTCAGTAGATAGAGTCCTTTCTTTGGGAAATTTATTGTACCTACTTCCGATTGAGTCCATTTATGGAGATCCCCGGTCTTTTCAGGGAAGTTCAGTCTGCATGCAAAGTTATTATTTAACAGGATTTCCGCAGGATTACTATCAATGCTGCTGTAAACGGTGTAAATTATATATTTGCCTGCCTGGTTGACATAAACTGTATAGTTAGTGTCTGTCTCTAAAGTCATGTTTTTTTAAACTTTCACATCGTTTTTTTGGTTGTCAATCATTGATAGTTTGAAAAAGTTTTCAAAAATGCATTTTCATTGCTGTAAGCACGTGACAACCTTGTTAATAACTGCCAAAAAATGTTAATAACCACTCATTTTTCGTTTTTTTTGACAATTTCTTTCCACCTCATTACAAAGTCACAATAAAATAATTGATTTATAGAATGTTATTCGAGAAGTTAGCTCGTTGGAACTGCCGTCTCTATCTGTTTAATATAGTATGATGTCAGAACTCTTATATTATAAGCTATGACACTCCATAGAACTTTTGCCCGAAAATGTGCCCATCCCTTCCAGTTACACCTGGCGATATTAAAACCTCGCTTGACATTCGAGATAATAGCTTCCATAGCACTTCTCCATTTTTTAAGGCGGGTTTCCATATTCTGGCTACTTACAATATTTTGCATACTACCAACTACCTTATTGAATACAATATTCTTTATTCCAATCTCTTGAGCATAATGCTGGTTTTTTATGCATGCATACCCTCCATCTGTAGTACTATCACGAGGTATTATTCTATAATTACTTATTATTGAGTTTATTGTAGTTTGGTATAAGGTTTTGTCGGCAGGATTGCCTTTTAACACTTTACAGTCCATTATGAGATTACTTTTTCCTGCCGCCAGATTTATCTTATGCCCAAAGAGAGGTACTCTTGAGCCCTTCATAATTATATCTGTATGATGTTCATAGATCGAAAACAATTTATCTTCATTAGGAACCGACTCTCCTTCAATCTGTTTTCTGAAGGAAATATCATACACCTTTTGCATCTTGGGAAGTAGTTCGGACAGTTCTTGCTGAATAATATAGGAGGTAAGACTCGTGGACTTTTTTTTTATAGCATTGGAGGTCTGGTTTATCACTTTAGTGAATAAAATCAATTGCTTGCAAAACAGATTATATCTCTTTTCTTCTTTACGCGTAAGGTTAAGTTCATAATAGGTCTTCTTTGCTGACTTTGTATAATCAATGAAATCAAGGGTAGTAATCTCCTCTTTAAGTTTTGATAATAGATTGGTGCTGGTCTTTATACAGTCCCACACCAGAGAATTATTGGTCGGATAATGAATGTTACTTTCCACTACCGTTGAATCCTGTGTAATACTTTGTAATTGTTCAAACCCTTCAACTATGGCTATCCTGTTAATCTCTACCAGTACACGATCGAGCGTTTCCTGGCTGATTCTTGATATGTATTTTTGAAACATCTGAAAACTAAATGGTTCCCTTTCATCCAGCTTTATGAATGTTGTGCAGATCCTCGAATCGTTTTGCGCATATTCCAGTTCCCGGTAGTCCATCCTGCGCATCTCCTTATAGATTGCTGCCCGAACTATCTGTTCAACGCTTGGGGTATCCTGCCTGCCAAAATTTGACCGTTTCTCATCTCCCAAAATATCCTTTTCAAAAAGTCTTATAATGTCTGGCCGATTCTCAAGTATAGTGTCTATCACACAAAACTCAGGATTCTTTGACCAATCGGTCTTTTCAAATTTTATCGTAAAATCGTTGAACAGTTTCATCTTATTCCTATTTTTGACCCTAAGTTAAAAATATCAGGGTAAAGTACTTTATCTACTTATCAAAGTATTGAACTTGTTATCAACAGTTTAAATTTAGAGACAGACACTATTTATTATTGTTGCTATCTTCTTAATTCTTATTGCTGCAATGAATTATATGAATCTTGCTACCGCCAGATCAACGAGGCGTGCCCGCGAGGTTGGATTAAGGAAGGTTGTAGGAT
>CAIPJU010000975.1 GCA_903865465.1 uncultured Bacteroidota bacterium | reverse complement strand
GGAATTAATATTCCGGAAATAATACCTCCTGCAGTTTCGATTGAAAAAGATTTTCCGGCAGGGAATCCCTCAGATAATCTTGCAACAAAAATTAATTTGACGAAGGTGAAACCGGATACAAGGCAGAAGGGGAACAGAACCAGTAAAGTAATAATTATGCTTGCAAGGAAAGAAGGCGTCTGTCCGGGACTCAGGAAGAAAGCTGATAAGATCATCAGCATAACAATTGATATCAAAGGACTTATGGCAAAGATCAGATTTATTTTCTTCAGGTCCGACATTTCAGATCTGCCTGCGAGTGAAGAACCTGCTGCAGATGCAATGAGCCATGAACCCAGAAAGATACCTGTAATAAGTTCAAATCCACCTGTAATATTCATCATCTCCCTGATCAGAAGCAATTGAAATGATGTGCTCACCATTCCGACGATAAAAAGGTTTATTGTCACGCTGTATCCTGCCCGAAGCCGGAATTCACTCTTCTGTTGGTTCTTTTTTTCCTGATTGAATAGTTTTCTGAAATAGGAATAATGGATAATAAGGTGAAAAAAACCGGTAAGCGACATGGCAACCCCGAATTCGGAATGCCATTTAAGCATGGTTTTAATAAAGGGTATATTCCATTTATAATTAGCCTGAAGAGCCAGGAACAGACCTGCGCCGGCTGTAATAATAAAGGATAAAGCAAGAATGGAATTCCAGATTTTTTTGTGAAATAGTGTGGGAAAATATCCGGTTCGGCTCAATAAATAACTCAGCAGGTACAAAAGAATTGTAACTGACCCTGTTTCAATAACGTGGTACATTATTTTCTTTTGCTTTCTTCAAGAACAATTCCATCGTAAATAAATAGCTCCGCATCTTTCCATCCGTCCCATCCTATTCCTGCCTTGTCGCGCGAAGTATAACCAAGGAATTGTTCTACCGTCCAGTTATTTTCAATAGCTACCTGCGGAAGCATGGTACCACTCCTCATTCCCCTTTTAATATAAATCCCATGTTTCCCAAGGATAAGCTCGTTTATACTATTAATCTTCTTCAGAGGGCCAAGTACGGTGATCTCCATCTCTGTTTTTTTAAACTCATCCTTTGTAAGAGGCGGAAAACGCGGATCTTCAAAGGCTGATGAGAGTGCAGATGCCTGAACTACTTCGTAAAGTGGCGCCGAAGAGATAAACCTTCCTATGCATCCTCTCAGTGATCCGTCAATTTTAAGAGTTACAAATGCTCCCATGGGAACAGAAAATATTGCAGGAAAATTCTTTTTATCGGTTTCGTACTCCTTCTCTTCAAAGAGCATCGTTTTTATACTGTTTCTGGCAATTTCGAATAGTTGATTCTTTTCTTTCTCAGTGAAAGAGATTTTGTTCGCGTCAAAATCCTTTCCATTGTCTTCAAGATTTTTCTCCGAAATGGCAATGGCATTATATCCGACCACCTCATCTTTATTTCCATTTTGTGAATCGCCTGAGTTGGCATAATCAATTATTTTTGTTTCAAAATTGGGGTTTCCCTGCATAAGATAAAGAAGCGTCAGACCCGATGTCCACCCGCACATACTTGTCACCAGCCCCGGAATTTGCCTGTTTGCGTTACTATCGAGAGTCTTAAGAAAAGCATCTGGATTTTGCGAGGCAAAGCCGGCTGCTGTAAGTTTATCTGAGGCAACAGCATCAGAATAGTCGGGGTAATGTGAAAAGTCGCTGCTAATAACAAACAAATTATCATCGGTAAACCAGGGCTTTAGCGCTTCGGCGATCTTTTTGATCGTTTTTTCACTTCCGGAACCTATTATTACCGGTACTATTTTGGGCTGTTTTTTAAAATAGTACTGAATGAATGGGAGTTGAACCTCAATGCTATGTTCCTGTCCATGAGCCGTTTCGGGAAAGTTGAAAACGCTGTTTCCCCTTTTAAGGTTAGCAGCTATTTCACTGTTCACTGTTGCCCTGCCAAGGGGTGTTAAGTAGTCTCCTGTGGCATAAACAGATGCACCGTCGAATGCCATAATATGACTCGATCCTATTATGAAAATATTACTGTAGGTGGAATTGGGATCAAGAGACGAAAATGCCGATGCAGCAATCTTTCCCGAAAATACATATCCGGCATGAGGGCTTATGATAGCTCTAACCTTGTTAAGGTGAGGAGATTTTTTACAGTTTTCAAAAAGCTTTGCAAGCTCCTTTCTGAGCGTCACACTGTCGCCGGCGTAGAATCTTCCGGCTGCATATGGTTGCCTGTCAGTTGTCCTTCCCTGGGAATTAATATCCATAGAAGCTAATATTGAAAGTATTACAATAAATACCAGCCGCATGAAATAATGAGTTTATTGGCTACCTAAAGTTAAGCCAAAAAAATGTAAAAAAGGAATTAGAAACAGGAATAACGCAGCAAAGGAATAATACAATACGGCAAAATTAGACCAGAACTATAGACTCCTTGAGAATTTTTCCCTTCTCATCGGTGCCATACATTTTAATTCCAACACTAATCGTAGGAGAGCCTATCATATCAATAATAGGGCTAAGTGCATCCTTATGATCCTCATCATCCATGTTGTCGAAATCTTCAATATCAAAGTAGAGGTGAATCATAACAGTGTACTCGCTTTCCTTCATTGAACAGAGAGCCTTGACTATTTTAGCAAGCCAGATTGTTGATGCTGTGTTGAAATACTCCAGATTGATTCTGAGATTAGTAGTATGCCTTGGATTGTTAATGTACTCGAGTACCCATTTGAGAACATTTTCGTAAAGCTTCGCAGCGTTTTCGGGTATTGATTTGCCGGAAAAGATTAATTCACCTGTAAGATGATTAAGATCAATCTGAGGTGTTTTCGCGGTAGATTCGATATACAAATTTTCCATAAATGCAATTTTGTTCTGCTTTAACAGTCTTGTCGGAAAAATAAATAATTCAAAATCAAAATTATGATAATTTTTTAATCCTGATATTAACATTAATCAAAAAGTAGAGTTAAATAATCAAAAAAAACTGCTACTTCGAATAAATATG
>CAIPJU010000974.1 GCA_903865465.1 uncultured Bacteroidota bacterium | reverse complement strand
CAGGCGCTTTCTGAAGGTAAGGCATTGGAAGGGCAGGACAGCCTTTATGCAAGCGCCACCATTGACAAAAACAGAGGTCAAATCTATCTTAAGATCGTAAATATTGCGCATTGGGAGAAATCTGTAATTTTGGATCTTCAGGGCATAGATCCATTGAAAGAGGGCCTTATAGAGACCCTCAGGTCCGAAAAGCCTTCTGATTTTAATTCAATGGAAGAGCCTTTTAAGGTTTATCCTTTATCAAAAAAGTTGGCCATAACAGGTAAAAAGATTAACATTGCGGTCGGCCCGGGTTCGGCCAACGTTATTATTTTGAATTTCAGAAAGTAAAAAATGGAAACATTTCATTCTCTCTTCGACTGGTACATGGCCAATCTGAACTATTTCACCATAGCCCTTCTGATGGCTATTGAGAGTACGTTCATGCCTTTGCCCTCCGAAGTCGTTATTCCTTTTGCATCCTATAAAGCCGCCCAGGGTGACCTTAATGTTTTTGTCGTGGTGGTTTTTGGTACGATAGGAGCTCTAACCGGCTCACTCATCAACTACACTCTTGCCTATTACCTTGGTAGGCCGCTGGTTCATAAGTTTGCCGACTCAAAAATCGGGAAGATGTTCCTCCTTTCAAAAGAAAAGGTAATTCATGCAGAAGAATATTTCATAAGGAACGGAAGGACCTCCACATTCATCGGGAGACTGGTGCCGGGAATACGTCATCTCATTTCGATTCCTGCCGGACTCTCTAAAATGAGCCTGCGCGATTTTATACTTTTTACCGTTGTCGGAGCAGGTCTCTGGAATATTATTCTTGCGATTGTAGGATTTTACCTTTATGAAATTCGGGATCAGATATTCCCTTATATCGGACATATTCTCCTTGCCCTTGGCATCATCTTTGTCGCTTACCTTATTATTAAAGCACAAAGAGAAAAGAGGAAGAAATAGTTGCCTTACTTTTCAGCTGCTATGCCTGTTATTAAGCGACCAGGCAATATAGAATGCCACTGTACCAAAAGTTACCAGTAAAAAGACAGGCAAAAAGGCCCTTCCCAAGCCTGCAGCTGTACCTGCTGCTGTTTGAACTGTTTTGTAACTAAGAAATGTAAATAGTATAATTATCAGGGTTTTAAGGGTTCTGATAAGACGTACTGCATTACGATACTGGCGAGGTGCGTTTTCTTCAGTAATTTCTACAGGATAATTATAAATTTGAGGGAATAGCTGAACTACTGTCATCATCAGGTACATAAAAAACCCAATAACTGGCAACAGCCAGAGAGTACCCTTACCACCATAACCATCGGGAACTCCCACAGCATTGAAATGAGTTGGAATTGTGGCAGGCAGATTGTTATAGTTTAATATTGGAATTAGAATCAGCGCTACAAGCGAAATTAATCCAACAACCTCTGCAAGCCAGTCGGGAGCTGTCAGTTCGGTTTTAATCTTAGGCCGGAGTAATTGAGTTTCCATATTTTTAAACTAATTCAAAAGTATAACATTAATTTTATGAATCAGGCATCCCTCTTTACTATATCGGGGGAGAAGGCTGGCAGACATATTGCAATATATTCAGCTCCGCCAGCGAATGGACTACTGTATTTGACCCATTCATATTTTGATGTCAGAATACCTTCACCTTCAGAGATGAGATACACTTCATCTTTTGTTGCTATACTCAGTTTTCCTTTAAGAACAAGAGTATATTCATCAAACAGAGGTGTCTGCCCCGGCTCGCTCCACCCTTCCGGACTTACCATGTGAGCAATGCTGACATCCGTGGTCTTGCTGTTAACAAGTCCGAAAAACTCTTTTATAATTTTTCCTTCACTGCCTGCAGCTTTTATGATTGACGGTTGTCTGATGATTTGTGCCATGGGTTTGAAATTTATTATGTGAAGTTAAGTTAATGTTAATCGGTTTTTAAAACTATTTTCTATTCTTCAATCTCAATTTTTATTTTCATCGGGAAGATAATATTTTCAAGAAATTCCTTCTCTTTCTGAGCCACTTCAAAACTTTTGAATCTTCCGATCAGAACTTTGCTTCTTCCTGAAGGATCAGTAAGTGAAAGCGTGACATCGCTGATTTTGCTTTCGGAAGAGACGCTTCCCCTGCTGTAGGCTATGTAGCTTCTGCTGCTTCTTTGAATTACAAACCTGCTGAATCTATCCATCGGAGTCCAGGAGCCTGAGGAGATAAAGCCGCAATACCTGGTAAAAGATTTAATACGGCTATTTTCGAAATCGATAATTGTTCCAGTTCGTGTGAGTGCCATAAATGTCCCGGGGACAACACATAGCACTACAAAAGGCGAAGAAACCAAAAACAATAAGCCCACTGCAATTAATGTATATCCGGCAAAGATCTGTGCCGGTCCGAAGAACTTTCCATGATCATAGTTCCTGATCTCCATTTAGACAGCAGCGATTTGAATATGAGGTTATTGCCGGTTCAGTATTAAGGTTGAACCGAGCCATTTTTCAGCAAGTGATGTCCATGTTTCGGCTGCCCTGTTGCCTTTTCTTAGTCCATAGCCATGACCTCCTGATGGTAAGAGATGAAATTCCACAGGCACTCCTGCTTTCCTGAGTGCTGCTGTCATAACAATGGAACTATTTCCGTAGGGATCATCGGCAGTCTGGAACAGAAAAACAGGTGGTACATCTTTTGTCAGATGCAGTTCCGGAGTAAGTGTATTATCTGGTCCCTCATCGAGGTAGGCGGGATAAATAAGAAGGGCAAATGATGGTCTGCAGCTAAGGCTGTCGGCTTTATCAACTGCTGCATAGCTACTCATGTTAAAATTTGTACTTGCCCTGGCACTCAGGCTTCCTCCTGCTGAAAATCCCATAACGCCTATTTTTTCAGGGTCGAGATTCCACTTTGATGCATCTGACCTGATCATTCTTATTGCACGCTGAACATCCTGAAGAGCGCCTGCTTTCTTGTCAGGAACCCCGTACTGAAGAACAAAGGCGGTGAAACCCTGCCTGTTAAGCCATGATGCTATCTCGGTGCCTTCAAGGTCCCATGCAAGAATGCCATATCCGCCGCCCGGACAGATAATAACAGCTGATTTGTTAGCCTTCTCCTTTTCGGGGAGCCAAACCTCGAAGGCGGGGTTGCTTACTTCATTATACCTTAATATATTATCCTTGCCTGCTTCTATTACAGGAGGAAGCTTCTCTGTTTTCTCCCCGGGAACCTTTCCCGGCCAGAGATGTATTATATCATGATTTTGTGAAAATGAATTCACTGTCATTGCCATTAAGATTATAAAAAGTATTTCTTTCATTATATCAATCAACTATTTCTGCATTGTCAAACTTGCCGCCATGTAAATTTACCTTCTGCCTTCTTACTCTTTTGGTACCCTTGCTGCTGAGGAAGCCCCATCCTCCGCTGCCAATAAGAAAGCCCAGGGCATAAAGGCCTCCGTTATTGTTCTGGGCATACATTGTGATTTTCTCATCAAACAACATCCCGATAAAGTCGAATGGTGCTATGAAACCATGCCACAGACCTCCGAAGAACCCGTAGGTATGACCTGTAAGACATTGTTTTACCGGCTCACTTTGAGCACAACCCGTAAGGAGTAATATCAAAGCTGCAGTAAAGAAAAAAAGGTAAGCGGGGAGATAAGATCTTTTCATGGTTGCCGGGTTTTATTTCATTATTCAAAAGAAAGAAAAAAGATTATATCACAATCAAAAAAGTGAAAGTTCAACATCTTTTCCTGAAAATTTTCTTTCATGGTTAAGCAGCCATTTTTTTCTTGATAATCCACCGCTGTAGCCAACAAGAGAGCCATCAGATCCTATAATTCTGTGACAGGGAATGATAATTGCAATCCTGTTATTTCCATTCGCCGTGGCTACTGCCCTTACGGCCTCCGGCCTCCCCAACAGGCTGGCTTGTTCGAGATATGACCTGGTTGTCCCGTAAGGAATTTCTCTGAGACTATTCCATACAGATTTCTGAAAATCAGTCCCAGGAGTAATCAGAGGCAGGGTGAACTCTTTCCTAGTCCCTTCAAAATATTCTTCAAGCTGTTGCCTGAGTTCAATAAGATGTTGGTTTTCAGCTTCTATGATTTCCGATTTAAAATATTCCCGCAGGTAGTCCAGCTCTTTTGGAAGAGATCTCCTGTAGCTGAACTCAAGAAGGCAGATTTCCTCTTCGACCGAACAGGCTATCATCTCGCCGGCCTTTGTATTTATTTTTATGAATTCTATCATATTAAACTGCGGATGGTATCATTCCTCTGTTCATAATTTTGACGACTTTATGTACTTTACATTTCTGAAGCGGAAGGCTGACCAGTCCTCGTCGATAGTAACTAATCTTATACCCTGCAAACCGGCATTATTAAGAGGTTCCCAACCATGATCCCTGTCGATATCCGACTTGTATTTCATTGATGTCTTTTTGGGGTAGCAAAACCAAAGTTTACCATCGGCTACCAGGTTATGCAAGGCACATGGTGTATATAACCTAACTTCGGAAGCCTTTCGTACAAAGATTAAAATAAACTCATAAGGATAACGGGGATCAATAGCGGTGTCAATTTGTACGCCATCAAGGGCTTCGTTCAGATTGATATAAAAGTTTTCATCTGCATTTATCACAACAATCCTTTTCTGTCCTTTGTAAGTAAGCTTTTCAAGCAGCTTTTTCATGATATATATTGTTATGAATACTTGATCATTGAATGGCGTTTTCCCTGACCGGATTAAGGCTTTCTTTTCTCTATTTTATAAATACGGCAGCTTAAGGTTAAGCAGAATGTAAAAATACTAAATATTCCAATAATAAATTTGGCAAAAGATCCTACCTTTGTCAAATCAACAAACGGGGTGCCTTAAAATTACGGGCTGAGATCATACCCTTAAACCTGATCCGGATAATGCCGGCGTAGGAAAGAAGAGTATTCATTTATCCGGCTAATTTTAAGACCCTCATTGACAATCTATTGGGTGATTAATAATGATGCATGGAATGAGAAAATTACTTCTTTTATTAATGTTAGCCGGAATTAGTACTATTCTGGCATCCGCAGCCTTTCAGGACGCTAAATCAATTGTGAGGGGTAAGGTAAAGGATTTGAACGGCAACTCGCTCGCAGGAGCTTCTGTAACGGTTGAAAACTCACTCATTGGAATCCTGACTGATAAAAATGGTAACTATTCTATTTCAGGACTTAAGAATGGTGTTATTAAGCTTAAATTTTCATTTATCGGGTATGAACCTGTTATTAAGGAGATATCACTCCGGGGCGAGGAGACTCTGGACATAATTCTCAAAAGTCAGGCTGTTCTAACTGAGGATGTTTTGATTACTGCAACCCGGGCCGGAGAACATACTCCTCTTGCTTACACTGAGATAGGGAAGGAGATGCTTCAGAAACAGAATACCGGTCAGGATATTCCATTTGTTCTGAGTCTTACCCCTTCCCTGATTGAGACATCAGAGGCTGGTAACGGAGTGGGTTATACTGCTCTCAGAATTCGCGGAACCGACGGTAACAGAATTAATGTAACCATCGATGGTATCCCGTTAAATGATCCTGAATCACAGCAGGTCTTCTGGGTCGATCTTCCCGACCTTACATCATCTGTCGATAATATTCAGGTTCAAAGAGGAGTGGGGACATCAACGAACGGGTCAGGCTCCTTTGGAGCCACCATAAGTGTTCAGACAAGAAACCCTGAAACCGAACACTTTGCAGAGGTAAGTTCCTCAGCCGGATCGTTCAATACCTTTAAAAATATGATAACCCTTGGTTCGGGACTTCTCGATGGTAAGTTTTCGCTTCAGATGAGGTACTCTGACCTCAAAAGTGATGGTTATATTTACAGGACAGGTTCAAATCACAGGTCAGCCTTTATCTCAGGAACCTACAGAACAGGAAGATCGATCTTCAGGGCAAACATTATCCTTGGTGAAGAGCATACCGGGATAGGATGGTGGGGAGTACCTGCCGAAATGCTTTCCATTAACAGAAGGTATAATCCTGCTGGTGAATATACCGATGCAAACGGGGTAAAGCAGTATTATAATAATGAAAGCGACAACTATATTCAGAAACATCTTCAGCTACTCTACAGCCTTAAACTGAACAACAACCTTTCCCTGAATGCAGCCCTGCACTATACCAGAGGCAAGGGGTATTACGAGGAGTATGCAGAAGATCAAACACTTGGTGATTACGGTATTAAGCCATTTACTATCGGTGATTCGATCATTTCCCATACCGACCTGATAAGACAGAAATGGATGTCGAATGATTTTTATGGTGCAGTTTATTCTGTTAAATATCAAAACGAAAGGCTTGAGGCAATAGCGGGTGGCGGAGCCAATATATACGTGGGTGACCATTACGGGACTATCATCTGGATGCAGGATGCCGGAAATGTACCCAAGGATTTCCAGTGGTACCTGAATAAAGCAACAAAAGGGGAGGCTAGTTTTTATGGAAAAGTAAATTACCTCCTGACAGAAAATGCAACAATATATGGCGATTTACAGTACAGATACATTGTGCACAAGATGAACGGACCTAATGATAACCTTCTGGATATCACCCAGGAACACCATTATGGTTTTTTTAATCCAAAGGCTGGTATTTTTTATAAAGTATCTCCTTCTCAGGATGCTTATGTCTCTTTTTCGGTAGGGCATAAGGAACCCACACGGACAGATTTTGAGGAGGCATCGGGTGATAAAAGCGTTACTCCGAAAGCAGAAACGCTTTATGATTTTGAAGCTGGATACAAATTAAGGGCAGGTAAAACCATTTTGGGGATTAATCTTTATGGCATGTATTACAGGGACCAACTGGTGCCTACAGGCGAACTCAGCAATGTCGGCTATTCAATAATGACCAACGTCCCTAAAAGTCACAGGAGCGGTATTGAGATAACAGCAGCTCTCAAACCGGCCCGGTTTATTGACGTTAATACAAGCCTTACCCTTAGCCGAAACAAAATAGATAACTTCGTTGAGCATTATACCGACTACAATACTGCCGCCTGGTCAACACAATACCTTAGTAAAAACCTTGGTAATGTTGATATTGCCTATTCTCCTTCGATAATCTGGTCAGGCGATATTGGAATAGACATTGTTAAGGGAATTGACCTTCATTTGATTGGGAAATATGTTGGTAAACAGTATTTTGACAATACAATGAGCCTGGTCAGGACTATTGACCCATATTTTATAAATAATCTCAGGGTAGATATATCACCTCATTTAAAGAGGATTAAAAGTATGGAAGTACAACTGATGGTTAACAATGTCCTGAATTCAATGTATTCAAACAACGCCTACGGAGGTAACTGGTATGAGGATGGCATTGAGAAGACATGGGCATACTTCTTCCCACAGGCTGGCAGAAACTACATGACACGAATTACCTTTAAATTCTGAAATCTAGGCAAATGGATCCCATCCCCTGGATAGCAAAAAACTATATTGAAATTTTTGGTGCAGTAACCGGAATTATATATGTGTTTCTTGAAATAAGGCAGACAACCTGGCTTTGGCCTGTCGGAATTGTTACTTCGGCAGTTTACATCTGGGTCTTCTTCCACGGAAAGCTGTATGCCGATATGAGCCTGCAGGTTTATTATCTTGTAATCAGCTTTCTGGGCTGGTACTGGTGGATAAAAGGAACAAGTGGTTACCAAGCTGCAGGGAAGGAGAGTTCTGGAAGCGAAGGAGATGATAGTGGTGATCTGCTTCATGTTACAAGGTTGAAGCTTAAGACAGGGATCATGCTTTCAATTGTATTTATCGCGCTTTATTTTACACTCTGGTATATTCTTTCGAGAATGACTGATTCGCCTGTGCCCGAACTCGACTCCTTTATAACCTCCTTATCGATAGTCGCCACATGGATGCTTGCCAGGAAAATTTACGAACACTGGTACTTATGGATAATTGTGGATTTCGTGGCATCTTTGCTGTTTATCTACAGGGGGCTCTATCCAACTGTGGTTTTGTACTTTGTTTATGGTGCCATGTCTTTTGCAGGCTTGATTGAATGGAAGAAATCCATTGTTTCTGATGTGAATGGCAATCAGGTTGAAGTGAGTATTGGCAATGATTATAAAAAATAGCAAACCAGGAAGTATGAAAGAATACACTGTTATT
>CAIPJU010000973.1 GCA_903865465.1 uncultured Bacteroidota bacterium | reverse complement strand
TTCAGACTTGACCATTTTGGAATGTAGTTGAAGAATGTGATGTTCAACATGATATAAACTAAAATTGCTCCTCAGCTTTTTTCCGCAAAGCATTTCTTTATATTATCTTTATACTTTATCCGGTCTTTTTTATAAAATAATTGTAATCTCCTGATGAAATTTGCAGGATTTACATCTGATTTTATAAAGTTTATTAACTGTTTGTATATCAGAAGTTTTACATCTTAGGCGGATATGAAAAAAGTTGAAGATATTATAAGTTTTCCTGAAAAGCTGAAAAATACTTTCATTGGGAAAGCAAAATCAATTGAAGACACAGGATTATTTCATAAACTTACATTAATAGCGTTTTTTGCATGGATAGGGCTGGGTGCTGACGGAATCTCCTCATCATGTTATGGTCCAGAAGAGGCATTCAGACATTTACAGGGTCATACCGGTCTGGCGATATTCGTTGCTCTGGGAACAGTATTTACAATCTTCATAATAAGTTCGAGCTATAACCAGATAGTTCAGTTATTTCCTCACGGCGGGGGAGGTTACCTTGTCGGAAGCAAACTTTTGTCCCCGACGATAGGAATGATCTCCGGATGTGCACTCATAATTGATTATGTACTTACAATTACACTCTCCATATCGAGTGGTGCAGATGCCCTCTTCAGCTTCCTGCCAGCCAACTGGCAGCTTTATAAGCTTCCTTTCGCCATGGCAGGAGTCTGTTTCCTCATTCTCCTTAACCTGAGGGGGGTGAAAGAATCAGTTTTATCGCTGGCTCCGATCTTCATAATCTTTATTGTTACTCATCTGGTTGCAATCATCTACGGGATTGCTTTCCATGCTTCGAATTTTTCACAGGTTGTTATCAATACCGCTAATGATGTAAAAGGAACTGTTTCACAGCTTGGAGGTTTTGCGACGGTGATGCTTCTTTTACGGGCCTACAGTATGGGCGCTGGAACTTATACCGGTATTGAAGCTGTAAGTAATGGTATGCCAATACTGAGGGAACCAAAGGTGCTTACAGCCCGCAAGACGATGAGACTCATGGCGGGTTCGCTGTCGTTTATGGTATTGGGACTTATGATATGCTATATGCTCTTTAATGTTCAACTCGATACTCATAAAACTCTGAATGCCGTTCTTCTTGAAAACCTGACATCAGGATGGGGGCACATCTGGTCGACCTCTTTCGTGCTGATAACTCTGATATCTGAGGCAGCCCTCTTGTTTGTGGCCGCTCAGACAGGTTTCATCGACGGGCCGCGGATCATGGCAAATATGGCAGTTGATCACTGGTTCCCCAAGCGGTTTGCAGCTCTCAGCGACAGGCTGGTATCAATGAATGGAGTTTTACTTCTCGGCGTTGTTTCCATGGTAATCATGTACCTGTCGAAAGGTTCTGTTGCTCTCTTGGTTGTGCTTTATAGTATAAATGTTTTCATCACCTTCACCATTTCACAGCTTGGAATGGTAAGGCACTGGTGGGACGTTAGGCGGCAGCAGACCAGGTGGAAAAGAAAGCTTCTCATAAATAGTATTGGTCTCGTTCTGACTTCATTTATTCTTATTTCCGTTACCATTCTGAAATTTAAGGCAGGTGGATGGATTACTCTTATCATTACAGGATTTCTCATATTTCTGGCAATACTTACAAAAAGGCATTATTATAAGATAGCCCTGAAACTGCAGAAGCTGAGGGTTAAAGCAATTCAGGATGTTCAGAATGTAATATCGCAACAGCCGTCTTCAGGTAGGGATACTGAAAAATTCTGCTTTAAGAAAGAGGGAAAGACTGCAATTATCCTGGTAAGCGGTTTTGGGGGAACAGGCTTGTACACTTTACTTAGAATACTAGAAAACTTCAGTGGTATCTTCAGCAATATTATCTTCATAAGAGTAGGAGTCATAAATACGAAGATATACAGGGGCAAGGAAGAATTTGTTCATTTCAAGGAACTTGTTAAGGAGGACGGGAAAAAGTATGTCGCCATTGCAAACAGTTT
>CAIPJU010000972.1 GCA_903865465.1 uncultured Bacteroidota bacterium | reverse complement strand
TCGCAGTCATTTTTTGCATAAAGATAACGTTTTTAGCTTATTCAAAATGGGTTTAAATAAAAGCACTAAGGTATTAATCAAAAATCATTATTATTGTTAAATTTTAAATTATCACATATGAGTCCAATCCGACAACCCCAATTTTCTCAACCACGTGAGAATTGAATAATTTCAGAACTGGACAAATGATTTGGCAATATTGCCGTAACAAACTTATTAAATGCAACATAGAGCTCAAAAGTAAAATATTTGAGTGCATATCTTGCCAAAATGGTAGTTCTTTGACATGTTTGATTTATGTATTTTAGAATTCGGACAAAGTTTACCCATAAACAACGGATATTTGCCCACATCTGGTGTTTGATCAGGCCCCGATATCTGCTTTTTGCATTTGGATAATGATATCCTACTTGAAAAATAGTGGCTTCAACATTGTTCCTGATTTGCAATGTCTCAACTGGAATAGCTGATATTTGCCTTCTAACCAGACAGGTATCTACTTCTTTCTGGGTAATGTAGCGATAACCTTTGCCAGTGTCAATGCGCCATTTAGTGATGCCATTTTTGCAGATTATCATTAAGGCCTGAATGAGTTTGTTCGTCCTGGTATCCAAAACAGAGAGTTCTTCATTTTCCAAAGCAGTAAATTGGAATCTGCCTTTGGCTCCTTGAATAGCATGAAGGTATAGGTCTATTTCGTTTTCTTTACAAAACGACTGATTATCCGGGCTATGATAAGCACCATCAGCATGTACAAATTCTGTTTTCTGAGTGAAAACGTCTTGAACCTTTTTGATGTCGTCCTGAAGAAAATCAACATCTGAGGTACTTACCGTTCTGACATCGACATGGCCGATCAGGTTTAAGTCTTTATCTTCATCACAACTTTCAGTTACGTTGAAGCTAAACCCCTTTACTTTATTGCCATCTTTGTTCCGATAATTACTGTCTGTATCATGTGGAGACTGAACTGATTGTGCTGACATTTCTTCCTTTTCCCGACTAATAACAGCTTGGTTTTCATCTACTTTAAACTGCTCAGAGAAAACTCTTTGAAGCGTTTTGTATTGATCTGTTTGGCAATCTGAAAATAAAGGGAGTATTTTATATATCAACCCACCAAGTTGCTGAAGTCTTGATTTAACTTCATCGTTGGTGCAGGTATATACTACTTTATTGCCATCCAGCTTGAGTAGATCCTTTAATCTTTCTTCTGTAGCGTCATCGAGTACTTCAGATTGCAAAGCCTGTTTATAAAACAAACGAAGTGTTTCATGTACTATTTCATAACGACTAAGCCAGGCTATATTACTACCCAATAACTTGCTGTCCATACGAATGCGTTTCCCGCTAACATTAAAATCGAAACATTGACTTTTTGTTAGTTCAGCGAACATTACTTCAAAGAGATTTTTATTCCCGGCTTTGGCATAATCATTAACACGTTTGCGGAATAAATAATAGGTTGATTCTGTGGGTACTGAATCATCTACATTGAGTAGTCCTATTGCGCTACGTATAAGCATATTATAACGACAATCCTCAAAAAGTTTCTCGTCGCTTATGCCTTGTGCTTCTTTTAATACCATCATTGCCACCAAAACACGTATAGGGGCATTGGGAGTACCATTGTTCGCACAATATAATGGACTAAAAAAACTTTCATTGATACGCATTGTAACCTGTTGGCGGAATAAATTATGCCAGGCAGTCTTGTCTTCATAAAATTTACGAGCATTCCCTGAAAATAAACTCCCAGGCGATGTGAATGCGTTTAATTGGACTGTCTCTGACGTTTTTCTGAACATAATTTATACTGTTTATTATTCCACTAATTTACATAAATAAATTCAAACATGCAAACAATTATCTGATTAATAATAAATTATAAACAATGCCACTTTTCGGAGTGGACTCATAAATCAAAATTATTTTGTTTAGATAAATGGGGATTATACAGTGAAGGCAAATCATATTTTTTACCGGATAAACTTTTAAAAATTCTTAAGAGATACATGAAATATGTTGAATTGTCTCCAAAGCCGAAGAGTACAAAATAGTATTTATCGAC
>CAIPJU010000971.1 GCA_903865465.1 uncultured Bacteroidota bacterium | reverse complement strand
CCCTCTGCTGCTATATAATATTCCTTACCAGGCTCGGCTTTATCCCGTTTTGGGTGGAGGTAAAGAATCTGCCCCGGAACTAAGGTAAAATCACTGCTTAACTCATTGTATTTCGGAAGTTCCCATCTGAGCAGCTGGAATTCCTTCTCAATACTTTCGCGGGTCTCACCATCCTTCACCAGAATGTATTGAACCTTATTGTTCTCTTTAATTCTGGGAGCTTTTGCATATACCAGCACGTTAGTGCTCACAGCTGCCGAAGGCAGTTGTGCCGGAACTGTATTGTTAATCTGAACAGGAGGTACTGATTTTATGGTATTAGCTGAAGTAGTATCATTGGCAGTACTTGTTGATGCGACTGGCAGAGGGGAAGGTTTCCGGGTTGAAGCACTTACCTGTGTGCCGGCAGTAAGCGTTCCCTGCGATTGATGTTTTTTTCCACTATCGGTTGTTTTTCCATTTTTCCCGGGAATATCAAATACCATAAGGTTATTATCTTCTATACTTTTAATAATCATGTTGGCATAGTCGGGGTTTGTGGCATAACCCGATTTTTTAAGTCCATATGCCCAGGCCTTGTAATCCGAAGTGGCAATATCAAAAAGGAAGTTGTACCGTGGACGTGTCTTCAGAAAATCAGAATGGTCATAAAACGAATTCTCGGCACTGCTGTATTTTCTGAAACATTCATTATCGCTATCATCATTTTCATTAACAACCGGGCCCTTCCAGTCATCATGGCATTTAATTCCGAAGTGATTATTTGCCCTGCGGGCAAGACTGCTTCTTCCGTAGTCCGATTCTACCATGCCCTGCGCAAGAGTAATACTTGCCGGAATTCCGGTTCGCTTCATCTCACTGATAGCGATGTCTTTATAATTCCTGATATAATCATCGGCGAGCTGCCCTACAGGTGTGACTGATGGATGGCGTTCAGAAGATGTAGTGAGTTTTCGGGAAGTCCTGCAGGAATAAGAAAGAGAAAGAAGGATCAGGAGTAATATATAGACAGGTTTCTTTGGCATTTTTTTCTGTTTCGGCAAAAATATAAAAAAGTCCTCATCCACAAGATAACACGCAGCAACCATAATGTTAATTAGTTTTTTTATCTTTATAAATCATGTGAATAAGAACGATATGAAGAGGCAGGTTAGTATTTTGTTTACATATTATGAATACGACAGCATTGAAGATCTTGAAAAGGATGACCGGTTTTTGACAGAAGGAGCCATTGAAGCCGCCAGGAATGCATATGCTCCATATTCCCATTATTATGTCGGAGCAGCCGTCAGGCTTGAAAGTGGAATGATGTTGAGCGGGACCAATGTTGAAAATGCTGCATTCCCTTCGGGGATCTGTGCTGAGAGAAATGTTGTAGCAAATGCTGTTTCGAACCACAGAAATGACAGGATTGAAGCTATTGCTATAGCTGCCCTTACCTCTGCCGGATTAATTGAAGATCCCGTTACTCCTTGCGGAAACTGCCGTCAGGTATTAACCGAAGAGGAGGTGCGCAATGGAAATAAGATTAAAATAATTCTTACCGGAGTGAGAAAAATAATTGTTATTGAGGGTGTTGAAAACATCCTTCCCCTCCGGTTTAACAGTGGAAATCTAAAGGCTACTCTTCCTTTACAATGAGCTGAAAACCTGCTCCGTGGATATTTTTAATGTTGATATCGGGATCCTCAGACAGGAATTTCCTTAGTTTTGTAATATATACATCCATACTTCGGGCAGTGAAATAGTCATCGGAGCCCCAGATTTTCTTAAGAGCCATCTCTCTGCCTATCAATTCATTAGGATTTATTGCAAGCAGCTCAAGCAGTTGAGCCTCCTTTGGGGAAAGTTTCTTTTCATCATCTCCGACTGTCAGTGTCCTAAGCCTGGCATTGAAGGTAAACTTTCCAATATTAAACAGATCTTTCGTAGCTGAATGGAAATCACGGCGTGCAAGTATGGCCTTAATCTTTGCAAGGAGAATGTCAGTATCGAAAGGTTTCGTAACATAATCGTCCCCTCCTGCCCCATAACCTTTGAGAACATCCTCTTTAAGCTTTTTG
>CAIPJU010000970.1 GCA_903865465.1 uncultured Bacteroidota bacterium | reverse complement strand
GTGATAAGAGTTCCATTGGGACTTTTCATCGGCTTTGAAATCTGATGCGGAGGAGCAAAAGCAATCCCCGGCGCAAAAATATTCCTGTACAGAGGATTCTGATAAACCGATGGCCAGTCTTCAATACTCCAGTCTTCGAAAGCTTTTCCCGAATAATCAGCATCAACCTTCATAAAACCGCTAGGGGCGAATAGAGTAGTTGATATATCTTCACCATTTTTGTTATATGCCTTCATTCCGCTTCCTGCAAAAGCGGGGATGAGCATTGCAAAATCAAATTCCTGGGTAAGCTTTTCTCCGTCAAGATTCTCATAGTGGACTAATCCGTTCTCAACTTTGGTCACTCCGGCACGTTTAATCCACCGTATTCCATATTCTGCAAGGACAGATTCAGAAAATACCTTGGTAGAAGTAACATATCCTCCCTTTTTGATAAAAGCGCCGCCCATGCCAAAATCACCAATCTCATATTCATTGGAAATCCATATCAGCTCCGCTTTATCCGACAGGTTCAATTGTCTTATCTCATGCGCCACGTTGAGAGCATATTCAAATGCTGCACCCTGGCATGTAGCTCCAGGATGCCCTGTCCCGATAAGAAACTTTAGCTTTTTGCCACCTTTCATCTGATCGAAGCAGACTTTTAGTGCATCCCACGTTTTAATGGCATGGTCGCACGAGCATACAGAATGAGTAAATTTTCCGGGGCCAAGTCCTTCGGTAGCATCAAAATTCAGTTTCGGTCCTGTTGCATTAACCAGGTAATCGTACTCTATATTGGCTTTTTCTCCCTTCTTTTCTGAATTGGTATATTCAATTGATACAAAAGGCTTTTGGCCTTCATTGTCTCCTTCAGGATGAATTTCTGTGGCTTTAGCCTGTTCAAATTGTATTCCCCAGCGCTTATATAGTGGAGGCAGTTTAAAGCGAACCTGGTCGACGGTCATCTTGCCAACACCCACCCATATGTTGGACGGTATCCACTGGTAGTATTCCGAAGGACTTATTACAATTACATCATGCTTCTTCCCAAGTTTTCTGCGGATATGCGATGCGGCGGTATGACCAGCTATTCCTGCACCCAAAACAACAACTCTTGCCATAATTCAGACAGGTTTAGGTAAATTTTATAATGGTATTTTCAAATTTAAGAATTAATTGATCATAAGCAAAGCTATTTCCCGGATGGGAACTTTTTAAAGTATCAGGCTGAATAATCAGTTCGTCATCCCCTGCGGCTTATTTCATCCAATTCACCTGATTTTAATATGATAATATCCTTTTCGTGTAATTCTATTAATCCATCCCTCTCAAAAAGCTTCAACAGTTTTACAGTACTCTCTGTTGAGATGCCTGCGAAATCAGCTATATCTTTTCGTGACAGAAGTTGGAAAATATCAGGCTTGTCGTCCTTGATCCCGGAGAGATATAATAAAGTTTCAGCCAGCCGGCCATTCATTTGTTTATACATCAGGCTGCGTACAGTTCCAAGCAGGTTTGTGTTTTGTTCACAATACCTTTTAATTATTTGAAAGCCAAATTCCCCATTAGCCTTCGAAACATTTGCAATTGCACTCTTCTCAATGAGATATACCTGGCAGTCGGTTATTGCGACCGATGAATAGGTAAAGGTATTACCTGAAAAAACAGATGAGAGTCCTACAAATTCACCTGGTTTTATTATTCTCAGGTTAAAGCTCCTTGAACCGTCACCTTCAAGGTATTGTTTTGCATATCCGCTTATCATGAACAAAACATAAGAAGCGAAGGCTCCCTGTTTTGTCAGGTTATCATCCTTGCGAAACAGGACCTGTGTCTTACTGGCCCTCACAACTGCAACCTCCTCAGGGACCAGCATTCGAAAGCAGGGAGCCTGAATATCACAAATAAAATCACTGTCAGTATCAAGAATGGTCCTCATTTTTATTTTCCTCTTTAAAGATCAAAGTTAACCTATATCAATAAAAAAGTTGATCAATTTCAACTTGCAAGTTGCTGCCTCAGACTATCAAATATTTCATAAATCACAAAGCTCAGAGTAATTTTGTCGCATAAACTTAAATATAAAAAAGAGATTGAAGCGAAAATAGCAGATCTCTTTAAAAATAACCGGAATTTAAAAATTTTAACAAAGAACAATTATATTATGGAAACAACTGTTAATCAGGTAGTATATCTCACTACCCAGGAGTTTAAAGAAAAAGTATTCAACTATGAAAATGGCACTGAATGGAAATTTGAAGGGGAGATCCCTGCAATCATTGATTTTTATGCAGACTGGTGCGCTCCCTGTAAGATGGTAGCTCCAATTCTTGAAGACCTTGCCATGGAATATTCAGGTAAGATTATGGTGTATAAAGTCGATACCGAGAATGAGCAGGAATTAGCCTCAGTATTTGGCATTCAGAGCATTCCCACATTGCTTTTCATACCAAAGGAAGGAC
>CAIPJU010000969.1 GCA_903865465.1 uncultured Bacteroidota bacterium | reverse complement strand
CTGCAAACAAGCCTATCCCCAGTCCCATGCCAATTTGATTCATGCCATCATCTCCGATAAGTTGTTCAAGCCAGCCTGGGGCTTCTCCCATTCCTGGTTTCAGATATTTGCACACAACAAACAGAACTCCTCCAAAACCTGCAATTAAACTTGAAAAGATCAGCGCCGTTTTTGTATTGGCGAGTGATTCCTGAAGTTGATCCCTTGTGAGCTGGTTAATATCATTAACGTTATACTTTTTCTGGTACCATTGACCCGACGAATTCAGGCCCAGTACCAATAAGGCAACCAATACAAATATGAGCTTTTTCATAGTGATTACAGGTTAGTTTACTGTTTTATTCAGATCTTATATCAAATATACGAAACTCCTGACAATAAATTTATGAAATGTTATTCATGATTCTGCTTGGTGTGCGATGGTCTGCTTCCGTTTTCCTTTCTTACCTCATGAAGTATTTCATTCATCATTTCGATCTGAATCTTTTGAAGTTCGATTAGTTCCATCTGCTGGTCCATTATCATATGATCAATCTTTTCGTGAAGGGTTCTTACCTCGATTTCAGATTTGAGATTGATCATGTAATCTTTTCGCCCTCTTTCCCTGTCCTTGTCTTCCTGACGGTTCTGGCTCATCATAATCACAGGCGCCTGCAGAGAAGCAATGCATGAAAGAATCAGGTTCAGGAGAATAAAAGGATAGGGATCAAAGCCTTTGTTGAGCAGAAGGTAAATGTTGGCTGCAATCCAGAGAAATATGAAGGACATAAAAGAAATGATGAATCTCCAGCTTCCGCCAAAGGAAGCAACCTTGTCGGCAATTCTCTCGCCGAAAGTCTCAGCCTGGTTTCCATCGCTCTCTACCTTATCAGTAATAGTAGTACTTCCGGCCACGGAGGAGATAACTTTCTGTTCCAGTTCAGTAAGCTCGCCTGTCTCTTTTTTGAGATATTCTGAAACGGCTTTTTCCCTGTAGACATTTAACTCGGAAACAGAGAGAAAACTGTCATGAGTGAACTGGGGATAATCATTCTGAATAAGTTCAAGCACTGCATGTCGTATGGTTTTGGCAGATATTCTTTCCGCAAAAGGAAATTCAATATTCGACAAATCACTCCGGAATGTTTTCATAATCTTTGGATTAGAATTATTATTTGAATTTTTCAAGAAGCTCTTTCACTGCATCCTTATGCACCATAAAATCCATCATCTTGAGCTTCACATAATCCTCCGAGAAGAAATAGTATCCGAATTCAGCAGCAGCAGGGTCGTTGTTACGGGATCCTGAACCGGAATCTTTTACCAGGTACCAGTCTTTACCGTCTTTTTCAAGGTAACCAACCAAGTGCATTCCGTGGTCGTCAGTAGTGGTGCCGTTTGTGAATCTGAACTGCCGTGCATCATCGTTTATTGCCGCAGAGGGAATATCAAAATCGGGAACTATTGCACACTGACTCTTCCTGTCAAAGCCCGGTTCGGAAACATCACCGCCAATGCTTACAGTGTACCCGTTACGTACAGCTTTCCTGAGCGCTTCCATGAAAGCTGAAAGGGGGACATTATAATAATCGGAACTGTGCCACCAGTTATCCTCGACACTGTATTCCACCTGTTTGTAGAATGGCTCCTGTTCATAGGAAAGGATGTCGGCATAATCGTCAGGATTTATCTTGATTACATCGTGCATATACTGAAGGGGAGTCATCTTTTTACCATCGACAACAATTTCAGCAGGAGGTTCTCCGATATAATGCTTCAGAATCGCTTTTACACCTGAAATAGCTGCATCCTCATCCCATGCCGATGTGGTCTTAATCGAAGCAAGGTAGTTCTTCAGTTCTGCAATCAACTCTTCGTGATTTGGAAATTTCCTGCCTGCAGGAAGACCAGAATAATCCTGTAAGGGTACAATGCCATACTTCTTCCAGTCCCTGGTAACGGCATTGGCTTCGGATCCCTCCTCAAAAGCCGACTTTCCCCTTTCATGGATAAAGCGTTTGGTCTTTTCGACATATTCCCAGTAAACGGTATACATCTCCGAAAGCCTTACTTTCATCTTACTCATCCT
Source organism: uncultured Bacteroidota bacterium (assembly GCA_903865465.1). Lineage (GTDB taxonomy): Bacteria > Bacteroidota > Bacteroidia > Bacteroidales > VadinHA17 > LD21. The sequence goes on along the minus strand of CAIPJU010000969.1, from coordinate 3,453 downwards.
GTAAACCTCCGATTCGAGGAAAGAGGTGGTCGAAAAGCACCAGCAGGTGTTTGTAGCTCCTTGTGATACAGGGGGATTATGCCACTGGTTCGATTTGTATAGTTCTACCTTTGCCGGAAACTGGCTGCTGGAGAGATCAACAGAAAAAGTTTTTTTCTCTTTTACGGAACCTTTCTGTGCATTGTAATCATGGTCATCCTTGACGATGGAATTCTGATAAAATCCTGGCTTCGGAGCAATAAATACTGCCTTGTCCTTATTCTGACTATTTGCAGGGATGCAAATGATCAGCAATAAGAAGATCAATCGGGTTAGTTTATGCAAATTCATGGAATGAAGGTATTAAGTTTTATCTGTTAGTTCCTGTAAAAATAACTATTTAAAGGATAATTCCCTCCAAAATTTATTTATGGTTAAATCTTGGCAGTCAGCAGTTTTATAAGTAGATTTATCAGTATTTTAATTGTATTTTAAAAATTAGCCTCAATGAACAGGATTCTTTACTGGGTACCACGGATATTCACAATTGCCGCGCTTATTTTTATGCTGATGTTCTCACTCGACTCATTCGGAGGGTCTGATTCGTTTGGGAGGAAGGTGCTGGGATTTCTGATTCACAATATTCCTGTGCTTATTCTGACTGCCATCTTGATTGTGGCATGGAAATGGGAAGCCATTGGGGGCTCGCTGCTCATTGTTGCTTTTGTGGCAGCCTCAATATTTTTCAGATCTTTTAACGGGAACCCCGGCTCGCTGGTTGTAATTGCTCCTTTTCTTATTACAGGAATTCTTTTCATCCTTCACCAATATTTGTACGGGGAAGGCGAGGCTGAATAAAATAGCAGCAAAATTTCGGAACTGTTGAAGGGCTAGAATCTGGCCAGAAGTTTTGGAAGAAATATTACTATTCCTGCTATCAGGGCAATGATTGCAGAAACCAGTACAGCAGCTGCAGCATAATCTTTTGTAAGCCTTATCCGTTCATCATATCCGGGCATTAATGCATCGGCGAGATTCTCTACCGAGCTGTTGATCAACTCGGCAATAAAGACTAATCCGATAACAATTATAACTACCAGCCATTCCAGTGTGTCGATATTCAAAACCACACCGCAAATTATCGCCAATGCAGCTGCCAGAAGATGAATTCTGGAATTATGTTCGTGCTTTACCAATGATATTAGCCCGGCAAAGGCATATCTGAAACTTCTCAGCCTTGCACGGAGTGAAAACTTTTTCCTGTTCATCGATAAGCAGTTAAGAGATATTAATCCCGGAATCAGATAAGATATTTTATAAATTCATCGAGTTCTTTTTCGAATTTCTGTGCTGTCTCGGCCCCGAGTTCCCTGAGGGCATTCATATTTTCCTCTGTGGCGTCGTCAAGTTCAGGGCTTATCCCTTCACGGAATTCAGTGTTAATTCTCAGATATTTTTCAGGAATCCGTTCGGCTGAAAAAATCTGCCTGAGCTGATAATCTGCTGCTTCGGATGCTCCCGACATCATAATGCTGACAAGGGGTTGAGCCCAGCTGATCAGACCCCAGCCTTTTGCATGATCCCAGGTATATGATTTTTCTTTCGAACCGGTCCCGAGCGATAAAATAGCCATATCTTTTGTTCTGGCATTGAATAGTGTAAATGCTTCAGTATATGCGCAAAGAGCAGGATTATTGACACAAACTCCGCCATCGATCAAAGGATAGGTGATGCCGGAATCAGACCTGACATCCGAACATTCGAAATAGGTTGGTGCGGCTGAGGTTGCCCTTGCAACATCCCTCACATAAAAGTCCCATCCCTCTTTTTTCCGGGCATCGTGCTGGGTGAAAAAATGGAGTTGCCGACGGTTAATGTCATATGATGAGATCAGGCATGGCTTCAACAATCCGCTAAGTTTCCGTTCTCCGAAGTAATTGTGCAGGACTTTTTCGATCCCTTCAGAAGGATATTTCTCATCGATTATACCTTCAGCGCTGACAATCTTTTTTTTCAGTGAGGTTGAAAATATAGTGCCTCCGTTTTTAAGATAGAGGTCAACAACTTCGCCGGCGGTAAAAGCAGGTCTTGAAGGATCATCAACCGAAGGAGCCAGATAGGCGCAGGTAAGAATTCCCCCCGTACTGGTTCCTGCAATCAGGTCGAAATAATCTGCAATGCGGGCATTATCATTGTTAACAGCCTTTTTTAGTTTTTCTTCGAGAACGACAAGAATCTGTCCCGGAATGATACCCCGGATACCTCCGCCATCGATCGAAAGAACCCTTATCAATTTCTTGTTTTTTTTAGACATAAGGACTTTGTTTATTCAGGTGAATGATATATCGTCGTTTTTTAGTCATCATTGTGACTTAGTAATAAAGTCTGAATATGCAAAACATTTCAGACTGTAGAAAAGTTCTCCCCGCCTTCAGAAAATCTGCAGAAAACGGCAGTATCTGAGGATCTGCCGTTTAAAATAATCATGAAGTTAAGGAATTAAATTATTGCAGTTTAACAATGTCTGAAAGGAATTTACCGGTCTCCTTTTCCACACTCTGCCAGTCCTTAGACCTGATGTGCGAAGCAATGACATGAGCTCCCGTTTCGGGGAAGGCCATCTTTTCCTTAAGTGAAGCAGGAGTGCCAAGTTCATCAAACATCGCGAGCATGGCAGGCACAGAGACAGTATTATCCTGTTCTTTTTCATTCTTGTAATAATAGCCAAGGAAAACCGGACATTTTATTGCTGAGAAAGTTTTAGGCGACATGGTGTACGTGATAAGATTCTGCAGCGACACCAGAGCTTCTGTCCTGTAGTTAAGTGACCAGTAGTTAGCATGTTCACTCCCCTCAGACGGGAATCTCTGTACCTTTCCGCCGCTTGCCTGACGAGCAATCTGAAGACCCCACGGCTTATTGAGGATCCATGCTGTGGAGTTGTAAAGTTTAACACAGGGGGAGTAGAGGACAATTGCCTTTATCTCAGGATGCATAGAAGCGAGGATAAGGCTAAGCGCACCACCTGCCGAGGTTCCAATGACAACTACCTCGTCGCCAAGTTTCTCAGCAGTCTGAAGCGCCCTTTCAGCTGATGCAAGGTAATTATCAGCTGTGAGACCGAGCATGGTACTGTCGCCAAGGTCGGTTCCGTGTTCGGCCAGCCTTGAGAGATAAAGGTTGGCATTATATTTCTTTGCAAGATCCCTGTGAACAGGATCCCCTTCTGCCTGACTGGCTGAAAAACCGTGAAGATAAAGAAAGACTATTTTGGTCTTCTCCTTTTTCAACGTATCGGCCCACACTATCCTTGCCTGGTTGTCGGGCTTGAGTCCCGTGACCAGCTTTTCGCTTTCGTTGATCTTCTTTTCAAGTTCGATAGGGGAGGAGGGCAGTCCATAATCAGTTATCCTGAATGAAGGCTTGGGAGGCCGGGGCCCAAGGAAATAGGAGAAAAACAGAAGAAGAACAGCT
>CAIPJU010000968.1 GCA_903865465.1 uncultured Bacteroidota bacterium | reverse complement strand
GTTAAACGCTATAGTTCGGGCATGACCGTTAAGCTAGGCTTTTCGATTGCGACTAGTTTGGATGCCGATATATTGATTGTTGATGAAGTGTTGGCGGTGGGGGATTTAGCCTTTCAGCGTAAGTGTTTTGATCGTATGGAAGATATGATTAAGCGACAAGGGAAGACAGTATTATTGGTTTCTCATAATATAAGGCAAATTGAGCGATTGTGCGCACGCACGATACTTATGAGTCATGGAAAAGTCAACCTTGATGGGATGTCCAAAGATGTTTGCAATGCTTTTTATGAGGTCAGTGACAAGCAAATTCTTGAAAATAAATTCACGTCTCGACCAAGATGTAGAGAATCCAGCGGCGATGTAGAAATCGAATCTGTAGAGATAATTAATACAGAAGGTAGCGTGATAACCACTATCAAATATCTTGAAGATATTGAGTTCAAAGTTACCTATAAAGTTAATCGAACTCTCCCAGAACCAATATTTGGTTTAGGTGTTCACACGACCGATTTTCTCTATCTTGCCACTAGCCAAAGTCTTAATCAACTCGTACCTAGTATTCTTCAGCCTGGTAAGTATATATTGAAATATAAAATATATCGTTTTCCATTCTTACCAGGGGTTTACTCCTTAAGATTAGGCGTTGCGCTCTCAGGGACATTTCAACCTGTATTTTACAGCGAAGGTGTTATGCCTATACATATAATTGCACCTAACATTAGTCGTGCTGTTTTGTCTGCCCAAAATGAAGGGTTTATTGCTCTTGATGGGGAATGGAGTCTGATTCCCTATGAATTCAAAAATAAAACAAGAATTAAAGACCTTGGGGTTGTGCAGAAGGAAAGCTCAGCAACTTTCGCTGCACCTTAATAGTGGTATTAATACAGGTCACAGTCACTAAATTATTATGAAACAGTATATATATCCAGAAAATCAGCTGCCTACGTTTCAAAACTCTAAATTGCTCTCTCTAGTAGGTGCAAACAAAAAAGTTTTGGAAATAGGATGTGCCATGGGTTATCAGACTCGTTCTATGCGTGAAATCCAACATTGCCAAGTTACCGGAATAGAAATTGACGCCGATGCAGCAGAATATGCTCGTCCTTACTGCGATGACCTATTAATTGGCAACATAGAAACAATGAACATCGATCTATTGGGCAATAATCTGTTTGATGTAATCACCTTCGCTGATGTGCTTGAACATCTTTATAACCCAACTAAAGTCCTGCAAAGATTACGACCTTTGATTAGCGAAGGAGGTTATGTGGTTGCCTCTATACCAAATATAGCTCATTGTTCCGTGATCTATGAAATGGCTCACGGACGCTTTGAATATCGCAATCTGGGGTTATTGGATGATACCCACATACGATTTTTCACTCGACAAACCATCTACCATACCTTCGAAGAAGCTGGTTATCTCATAGTTGCTCTTTACCGCCTAACAGCAAAAGAATCAGAAACAGAATTCAATACTCGTCCTGAAACAGAGAATGACCGCCAGTTTATAGATTACATAAAACAGCGAAACTCTGATGCTGAAACCTATCAATTTGTAATCAAAGCAATTCCACTTAACGACACTAAAGGAATTCAGTCAGAGCTAGTTGAAACACTTGATAATTTGCAAACATTAAGAGAGAAAATGAAGCTAAATGCAAAGTTTAATGAAGAAAAGATCAAGCACCTTGAATCCAATATTGCATGGATGACTAGCCGAATAAGCTATAGATTTATTTCATCTTTCAAACGATTGTTCAAAAAATAACACTTTTCTATTTTTATTCTTTTGTGAATGTTTTGTCAGATTAAATATTTGTTTCAACGTATTCTATTTACGTCCTCTAAAACAGAGCCAAAAGTTAAACAAAAAAAAATCGAAATAACTTTTCCCAGAATGAGATTTCTACTAGAAATGATCAGTCTGGAATAATAAACAAACTTTTGAAGTTGATTTATGCCCAAAGTTAGCATTTGTATTCCCACATATAATGGAGAGCGTTATTTAGAAAAAACGTTAAATAGTGTTCTGCTTCAAACTTATGATGATTTTGAGGTTATCATTGTTGATGATCAATCTTCAGATAATACCTGGGAAATACTTACCCAATATGCTGCGCAAGATGGTCGTATTCATTTATTTAAGAATGAACACAATCTTGGGTTGGTCGGTAACTGGAATCGCTGTATTGAACTAGCACAAGGTGAATGGATTAAATTTGTATTTCAGGATGACATTATCAGAAATGATTGTTTGGAACTTAT
>CAIPJU010000967.1 GCA_903865465.1 uncultured Bacteroidota bacterium | reverse complement strand
TATTTTCCTCATTTTCTCAATCATTTTTGACTGTCTTAAAAACATATTTTTCGTCTTTCACCGTTGTGAATTTCACCGTTCCTTTACCGGTAGCAATAACTTCTCCTTTGCTATTGGAAACTGATAATTTGTTCCTGAAAAATATTTTACACACATTACCATTATTGGAAATAAGTTCACCCTTTGTGACTTCTCCCTTTTCCCAACTGAAATTCACAACAAAAGCCCCTCTTGCATGAAGTCCTTTTATACTGCCTGATTGCCATTCAGGGTTCGAAGGCAAGGCAGGCAAGAGACGTATGATCTCATCTTGTCCATGGCTTTGCAAAAGCATCTCTGCCATTCCTGCCGTTCCGCCAAAATTACCGTCTATTTGAAAAGGAGCACAAGCATCAAACAAATTGGGGTATGTACCTCCCGATCCACTGGAATACTTAGCTCCCAATGGTTTTAGTAAACGATGTATTAATTTTAAGGCTTTGTCGCCATTGCCAAGCCGTGCCCAAAAATTAATCCTCCATGCTGCACCCCAACCGGTAACATCTTCACCGCGAGTATCTAATGTCTTTATTGCCGCCTTAGCTAATTCCGGAGTGTCCCACGGTGTAATTTCGTCATAAGGATATAATCCATATAAATGGGAAGCATGGCTGTTAGTCCCTTTATTGGCATCCTTCCAATCGACCAGCCACTCGTTTAAGTCGCCATTTTTCCCTATGGCAGTGGGAGCTAAACGCTTTCTCGTATCTGATAATTTATCCGCAAAAATGGAGTCAATATTTAATATTTGGGCGGAGCTAGTAACAGCAGCAAATAAATCGCGACAAATTTGCATGTCCATTGTGGGTCCCATACAAGTATTCCCCTTAAAACCATTGGGCATGATGTAAGTATTTTCAGGAGAATTAGAAGGGGCGGTCACCAAATAATGATTTTCAGGTTCTTCTATCAAAATCGACTCCAAAAACTGAGCCGCCCCTTTCAATATCGGATAATATTTGCTGAGGAAATCTTTGTCCTGCGTATAATTGTAGTGTTCCCATATATGCCTGCAAAGCCATGCACCTCCTGTGAGAGTTGATCCCCATCCTGCCCCCTCGCCTGGCGAAGTGAAATGCCAGGGATTCGTGATCACGTGTGCCACCCAACCGGGTGCGTTGTAATAAGCTTTAGCAGTTTTCTCCCCGTTTGGCGCCATTTGTTCGATCAGACGAAACAAGGGGGTGGACAATGATGACAACCCAGTAACGTCTGCCGGCCAGTAATTCATTTGAAGGTTAATGTTTAAATGGTAATCGCCATTCCAGGGCGTTAAATACTCCTCGGCCCATAATCCTTGTAGATTTGCAGGTACGCCATCGGGGCATGAGGATGAGATTAGTAAGTATCGACCATAATTAAAATACAACACGGGTAGTTGTGGATCGTTCCCATTATTTGCATAATTGATTAAGCGTTCCTCTGTACTCATGCTATCTACAGCCGGATTTTGGCTTGTCAGGTTAAACCTGCAAGCATTAAAATATTTCTGATATGCAGCAATGTGTGCATCTTTAAGCGTATTATAATCTTCTTTTATAGCAATTTTAAGTGCATTAGCGGCCACTTCTACGGGAAGAGAGCTATCTAACCTCCCCTGCATAACATTATAGTTGGTTTCGGCGGTCAGGTACAAAACACATTCACTGGCGCCTTCTACATGTATTTCATTGTCAACGATGGTTTGTCTGCCGCCCTGATTAACCGCTTGCATGATTGCAGCATATTTCATCCCCAATTTATCTTCATCCCGGAGCTGCCCGCTCATTATTAAGTACCCATTCGTGGTAACAATTTTGGCCCGCTCCTTTCTTGACATTGAAGTTGAAAAATTTAGTTTCCCTTTCGTTGCTTTTAGTTTAACTACAAGGATGTTTTCTTTCAGGGATGTAAATGCTTCTTCTGAATAGTTAATCCCATTATTTTTACTCCATGATACTGTAGATATGGCATTTTCTATATCCAGTACCCTGCTGTAACCTGTAACCGTTGAATTTGAATCATTCCAGTTAATCCGCAAATCACCTAATGTTTGGTAACAACCGTAATGATATTCTGCCCCTTCTTTTGGACTGCCAGATCCAACACCTTTGCAAACAAAATGCTTTTGCATCAAATCCTGTGCATCTTTATTATTGCCTTCCAATAACAATTTTTGAATTTTTGGAAGGTACTTATAGGCGTCTTCCTTATCGGCATCCTGCTCTCCACCCGGCCAGAGCGTGTGTTCATTTAACACTATACGTTCATGGTTGGGATCTCCAAAAACCATTGCTCCAATTTTTCCATTACCAATTGGAGAGGATTCGGTAAAGTGTTTTGCGGGGCGCTTAAAATAGAGTGTTGTATCGGGCGATGACTTTTGGCGAACATTGCAAGTGAACAACAAACAGAACGTGAATACAATAATATATTGAAATAACCTTTTCATTTTTTATAATTATGATAGTATACTTAAAGTCCTAATATGATTTTTTTGAACCTAAAATATTTTGGTGTATGAGCAATAGCGATTTATTCAAAGTTTAGAAGTAAACATATATTGTCCTGAACCCACCAACAGAACTGCTTTCCCATTTTCCATTCGTAAGAAACTTACATTCTTGCTTTGTGAAATTGATTGGTTATTCACCTTGACCAATTCCTTATTGGTAGTTGGTATATAAACGG
>CAIPJU010000966.1 GCA_903865465.1 uncultured Bacteroidota bacterium | reverse complement strand
TTCTGATGTGCTGATATATTTCCCTTTTATGAATGTGGAAGGCATGCCTGACAATAAGGGAGAGATTCTTACAAAGGGTAATATGGAAGGCGTTGAACCTCCGTTACCCAAAAGTGCTGAAACAGCTGCAAAGGATAAATTAGCCTGGTCCGAGAAGATATATCCTGTTCTTAATATTCTTGAAGCGAATGGCATAACCTGGGAGTGGGTAAACGATGCTTCCATTCAGGAAGCCAGGTTATATGGGAACCAGATCAATATCAGAGGCAATCTTTACCAGGCACTTATCCTGGCTGATATTGAAACTATTCAGCTAAAAACTGCCCGGAGTCTAAATGATCTTGCAAAAAAAGGAATGAAATTGCTTATAACAGGTTCATTGCCAGTAAAACAGCCTTCATTCTTAAACTGGGAGGCAAATGATAAACTCACGAATCAATTAATCGAAGAAGCCGTAAAACTAAAGAACAGTGACCATCTTCAGGATATAACTAAACTTAACAGCTGGCTTCAGAAACTTTCCACCACGGTTAAATTTAAGGATAACTACGATTTTACCCGTCAGATTGAGCGGGAGATGGAAGATGGAAGCCGCCTTCAGTTTATCTGGAACAAAACCAATGAATGGCAGCAACTTTCTTTGTCCCTCGATAAGAAATATAATAATGCCAGCTGGCTGGATGCTGAAACAGGTTCAATTTACAAAATTGAAGATCTAAAAAAGGTACAGTACAATTTACCACCCTACTCTTCTATTATACTTTTTGCAGGAACTAAAAATACCATTCCGGATCACCAGTTCAGTGAATTAAGTCCATCCGTTTACAAGGCAAAAGAGGTGTTGAGTATTAACAAATGGGATGTTCAGAGCGGAATATCAATTGTAAAAGACACAACTCTGTTTGATTGGAGAGATAATGCCCGTTTCAAATATTCTTCAGAGGAAGGAGTTTATAAATCATCTTTTGTAATCGATAATTTAAATCGGGGTGCAAGCTATTTTATTGACCTTGGCAAGGTCTGTTTTACAGCTGAAGTAATGATTAATGAAAAGCTGGCCGGACACCGGATCTTTTCCCCTTTCAGTCTTAACATTACAAATTTTATAAAGAGCGGTAAAAATTCAATTGAAGTGAGAGTCACACCGAGCCAGTTAAACTACTTTATCGGTGAAGCCGCCCATGGAAACAAAGTATACAATGCATATAAGGGGAAGCAAAATGATTTAATGTCTGAAGGATTATTCGGACCGGTGAGAGTTTTAATGCAATAGTAATAATACTTCTTAAATCGTGCTGTTTGAATAAAAACAGCATGGGGACTGCAAAAAAGAAGAATTTAGATTAAGGAGGAGATTACATTAGAGCTGGTATTGTTTTTAGCAGCAAGACCTGATTTCGTCGAAAGAATATCTAAACACTACATAATCAATGCAGTATAATTAATTGTATAAAATCCTTGCATAAGAAAAAATAACAACGTTATATCACATCATAATATTATATTTTTATCGAAGTCTTATTATGATTACAGCTATTATAAATGCGCAAATTTTCGATGGACAAAATGTCATTGACGAACGAAGCATTGTGATTGAAGGGAATCAAATTCGGAATGTTGGTGGTGATTTGCCAGAAGGAGCTGCCATCATTGACGCTAAAGACGGAACCCTGATGCCAGGATTAATCGACTCACATGTACATACTGACATGGACGGATTGCGTGATGCACTTCAGTTTGGTATCACTACTGAACTGGAGATGAATGGCAGAAGGTCACGAAGGCAACGTAAAAATATCGCAGAACGAGCTGATATTGCTGACTTGCGTTCACCCGGTATGGGGATCTCACCCAAGGGAGGTCATCCAATGGATCTTTACTGCATTTAATGTTTCTCCCCAGAATGATTTTATTTTAAGGTGTTGCTTCATCCATTTGAAAAACAACTCTACCTCCCAACGTTTTTCATACAGAAAGGCTAACTCCTCTGCTTTCAGACTGGTATTGTTCGTAATAAAAATAAAAATTCAGTTGTCTTCCTTATCATAGAATTTAATCCGGCGTAATTTATCCGGATATTCCTTTTTCGATTTATATGTTTCCAAATTACCGATCTGATCGCTTATAACACCAGCCGTTTTGTCGGCCTTCTTAGAGTATATTCGTTTAAAACGCATATTATCCTTTGCTCTGGTTACAAAAAATGCCCCATGCTTATAGATCTTATGTAATCTGAAGAAATCAATATAACCCCTGTCAAGAATATAATAACTTCCTGATTCATAAGGGATCATATCCAAAGCATTGACATCGTGAACTTTTGCGGCAGAAATATACAGGAAACTTGGTATTGAGGTTTTTACATCGTAAAGTGTGTGTCGTTTTATTCCTCCTTTGTGTTTTCTGAACTCCGCCCACCAGAATACACTCAGACAGAGATCTATTGTGGTAGAGTCGAAGGCGTACACATTTCCCTCGATTTCAACTTCGAAATCGTTCCTGAAACAGCTATGCCTCGCTTCTTCGATCAAGACGGATGCATACTCTTCAAAGATTTTCCGGTTGCGACGCTCGTTAGCTTTGCCATGATTTCTTCGACTTACTGTAGAGCCAAAACCTAGATGGTAGTATTTGGACTGATAAGCTTCAAGACTGAGCATTAGGTCTCTCATACTATCTCTGGCTGTAAGTTGTCCAAATACCATGCAAAGCATTTGATTCCAACA
>CAIPJU010000965.1 GCA_903865465.1 uncultured Bacteroidota bacterium | reverse complement strand
GGTTTCCAAACGAAAGTCATTCAGTTGATTTTGGAATGAATGCAGTTTCGTATGTCATAAAACCGGGCGAATTAAACCCAATGAAGAGCGTAACCACAATAAACGCTGAAACTATTCAGCAGGAAAAAGCACTTGAATTTGCTGCATATTTAACGGATAATTACACTTTATCTTCAAAACTGACACTTGATTTTGGATTACGATATTCACTCTATTATTATTTGGGACCAAATAAAGTGTACACATATCAGCCCGATTTACCAAAATCCCGTGGGACAATAATCGATTCAGTAATATATAGCAACAACAGAGCAATTTGCAGTTACTCAGGCTTGGAACCACGGCTTTCTTTAAGATTCTCAATTTCTGATAAAAGTTCTGTTAAGTTTAGTTATAACCGGATTCATCAGTATATTAATCTGGTTTCAAACACTGCAGTAATGACTCCATCCGATGTATGGAAACTAAGTTCTCCTTATCTTAAACCGCTTATATCCGACCATCTTGCAATAGGTTACTTTCGCAATTTTAAGAATAATTCAATCGAAACTTCGATTGAGCTTTATTTTAAAAAGTTGAGTAATGCCATTGAATATAAAAATGGAGCAAAAATTCTGCTTAATCCTTACCTTGAAACAGATCTTCTGAACGTCAGCGGCAAAAATTACGGAGTTGAATTATACATAAAGAAAAACTCCGGAAAACTTACAGGTTGGGCAAGTTATGCTTTTTCACGTTCATTGGAAAAAACATACGGGATCTTTGATGTGGAAAAAATTAATAGTAACCGGATATTCCCTGCGAACTATGACAGACCTGACAATCTGGTCATAAATTTGAATTACCATATTTCCAGACGTTGGCGAATAGGCGGCACATTCACATATAGCACAGGACGTCCGGTTACTTTGCCCGAAAAAAAATTCACATATCAGGAATATCAGCTTCTTTATTATTCAGACAGGAATGAATACAGGTTACCAGATTATCACAGACTCGATGTTTCAATATCCTTTGACGAATCATTGAGGATCAGGAAAAAATGGAAAGGCAGATGGACACTTTCTGTTGTGAACCTTTATGGAAGGAAGAATGCATATTCGGTTTTTTATAAGAAGGAAGAGCATTTTGTATCAAATGAATTGAGAAATTATGATACCTATATGTTATATATCATCGGTATACCTTTTCCGACTCTTACTTACAACTTTGTCTTTTGAAATGAAGCATATCTCATTAATATTCTTAACAATATCAGGTTTGCTATTCTCCTGCTATAAGCCATATAATGCTGATATTAAGGCTGGGAATAAAGTATTGGTGGTAAATGGAAAGATAACTAATGAGATGGCTTCCTATAATGTGCAGCTAAGCTATGCTGAACCATTTGATTCAAGTGGCACTGCTTCTCCGGTAACACGGGCCAAAATATATGTTACCGATAACCCAGGTAATATTTATTTCTTTCATGAAAAAGGTCTGGGTTATTATGTATCTGATTCTTTGCTATTTACTGGCTATCCAGGCAATGCCTATACTCTTCATATTACGACCCATGAAGGTGACAGATATGAATCGGATCCTCAGAAATTATTTCCGGCTGTGGAACCTGACAGCATTTATGCTGAGTTCGATTACCAGGAGACTCTCAGTAAGATTAGCGGACTATATGAGTTAACTCACGGAGCAAATGTTCTTATGGATATCGTAAATCATACGGACACCCTTCCCCATTTTCTAATTGTAG
>CAIPJU010000964.1 GCA_903865465.1 uncultured Bacteroidota bacterium | reverse complement strand
CTCGATAAGATCTCCTCCGGTTCAAGGCCAATATGGGTAAAACTCGATAGTGCCAGAAAATCCAATCATACTGAACTTGCTGTGATTTATAAGAAGCAGCTCGACTCTATGAAGACCGAATATGAGAAATTTCAATCCGATTATATTTCAAGCCATCCCACTTCACCTGTTTCGGTTGAGCTCATTATGGATAATTCGTATATGAACAATCCGGAGAGACTGGAATCATGGATTAATATGCTTGACCCATCTCTCAAAAACAGCGACAGGGTAATGAAGATTAGCCATAAAGTTGAAGTCATGAAAAAGGTTGCTGTTGGTCAGACAGCCCCCGATTTTGAACAGAATGACTCAACTTCCACAAAAGTCAGATTATCATCACATTTCGGAAAATACCTTTTAATTGATTTCTGGGCTTCATGGTGCGGCCCCTGCAGGGGCGAAAATCCAAATGTTGTTACTGCATATGAGAGATTTCACAAAAAAGGCTTCGATATAATCTCTGTCTCGCTCGATGAGGACAGAAAAAAATGGCTTGGGGCAGTAAAAAAAGATAATCTTACCTGGACTCAGGTCTCTGACCTGCAGGGATGGACGAATGAAGTTGCCAAAATTTACGGCATTTATGCTATCCCCGATAATTTCCTTCTTGACAAAAATGGGACAATACTTGCCAGGGGATTGAGAGATGCAGATCTTACTGAAAAGCTTGAAGAATTACTTGGGAAATAACCATGATAATCATGCAAAAACTGATTTAGTTCATCTGTAAAAACAAAATCGGGATAATTACTCTGAAAATTCCACGAATTTGAGTAATTTTATAGCTAATTACATACTTATCAAAAATAAGGCTGGGGGATAGGTGGGTTAATCTGAAATTTGCTATCAATCATCTTAGAAGGCTAAGACATTGATTATGTTTTGATACCTCCGTTTTATTATGAAGCCGGATTAGTTGTTTCATTACGAAATATCTGAGGAAATGGGCCATAAAAATAAGTCCTTTGAGGACTTAGTCGCCGAAATCACAAGATTATCAAGATTAAATGATAATTTAATCCGCGACAATGAACAACTTCAACTTGATTTAAAAGAAAAGGGAAAATATCTGGAGTGTCAATCCTTTATATCAGAGATATTTTCCGATTCAGCACTTACTCCTGATGAAGTATTTATAAAAATAACAGCTATTGTTTCCAAGGCATTTTCAAATGGTGTAAAAGCAGAAGCCAGAATAACATTCAGAGAAAAGAAATTCGACACGCCGGGATTTACAAAATCTTCCGTAACACTGGTTCAATGTATTAATGCAAATAATGAAGAGATAGGATTTTTTGAAGTCTGTTATCCTGATGGGAAGTCCGGGTTAATTGAGGATTCTTATTTGAAAGAAAAGAGGGATTTACTTTTATCGGTTGCGCTCATATGCGGGAATTATATCGCGCAGTGCGAAAAGGAAAATTGGCTGACAAGCAGCGGGAGAAGATTCAGAAACCTTGTTGAAAATATTAATGATATTCTCTATGAGTTTGATTGCAATGGAATTATTTCTTACATAAGCCCGTCAGTTGAAAGAGTCCTTGGTTATATTCCTGAAGAAGTCATTGGTCAAAACCTTAACCAATTTATTGGAAAAGAGCAGGATTATTTTCATCAGATACTTAACATAATTCATGAAACTGGTGAAGTTAATTCTGAATATGAAATATCAACAAAGAATGGCGAGAGACGGTGGGTAGCGTTTTCCACGAAAGCAGTATATGCTGATAAAAAATTCACAGGCGGAGCAGGCGTTCTTTCCGATATAACCGAAAAGAAGAAAACAGAAATTGAACTCCAGAGAAGTGAATTACTTTACAGGTCAATAATGAATTCTGTTCCCGATACAGTCACAATAACCGATCTTGAAGGGAGGATTATTCTGACGTCGCCAAGCGCGTATAAGATGTTTGGCTATGAAAGGGCATATGACTTCACTAACCATACTAACCTGGAATACGTTGAGGGCAATGACCACGAAAGAGCAATAGAAAATATAAATAAAATGTTTACCGGAGATCTGCCCGGATCTGTCGAGTATACAGGGATAAAAGCTGACGGTACCCAGTTCGATATCGATGTAAACGGGGAGCTTATTCTGGATCATGAAGGGAAACCTGTATATATGATATTTGTGACCAGAGACATTTCTCAAAGGAAGACTGATGAGGAGAAACTTCTCAAAAGCGAATCCCGATACAGAACTTTCTTTGAGTGGAATAATTCCGTAATGCTTCTTATCGAACCTGAAACAGGGGGGATTCAGGATGCTAATCCGGCAGCATGCGATTACTATGGATGGACACATTCAGAATTAACACATATGAACATATCCAGTCTTAACGTCATGTCTGCCGAGAAGGTAAAAGATGAGATGGAGAAGGCAGGACTCGAGAAGAAGAAGTTATTCTTTTTCAATCACCGGCTCTCCAGCGGTGAGATCAGGGATGTAGAGGTCTATTCTGGTCCCGTTTCATTCGGAGATTCAACCTATCTCTATTCAATTGTTCATGACATTACTGACAGGAAGAAGGCTGAAATCCTTCACAGACAGAGTGAAGAGAAATACCGCAGTCTCATTGACAGTTCGGATGCAGCCATTACAATGGTTGATAAGGAAGGATTGTATCTCTATTTAAATTCCAATGCTGCAAAACAATTTGGCAGCCATCCTGAAGATATGGTTGGGATGAGTGTTGATGACCTGTTCCCGGATAAAGCGGAAGAAATAAAGGGGAACATAGTGAAGGTTATAGATCAGAATGAGGGAATGTTAATTGAGGCAGATGTAAATATTGCTGGTGATGTATATTGGTTTCGTACAAGCGTTCAACCTGTACGAAACGAAAATGGAATTCCATTTGCTGTATTGATGTACAGTACCGATATCACCGAATCGAAGAATTCCGAAATAAAGATCAGGCAGAGTGAAGAAAATTACAGAAGCCTGTTTTTCAATTCACCTGTAGCCTACCTATTGGTTTCTGATGGGATATTCATAGAATGTAACGACGCATCTGCGACTCTTCTTGCCGGTAAGCGATCAGATATTATCGGAAAAACTCCCGCTCAGATTTCACCTGAATTTCAGCACAATGGCAAGAGTTCGTCCGACTACAGCGCAGAAGTGATTGAGGAAGCATTCAGAATCGGTTCACACTCCTTTGAATGGATCCACAGGAAAGTTAATGGGGAGGAATTTCTCGCGCTGGTAAGTCTTTCTGTCGTAGAATACCAGGGCAAAAGAGTAGTATTTGTAGTATGGGATGACATATCCGAAAAAAGAAAGGCGGATGAGCTTCTCAGAAAACTTTCAAGAGCAGTTGACCAGAGTCCGATCAGTATTGTAATAACCAACATAAATGGAAATATAGAATATGCTAATCCAAGGGCATGTGAAACAACTGGATACACTCTTTCCGATCTTTTAGGCAATAATCCCAGGGTGCTTCAGTCTGGGGAAACCTCAAAGAATGAGTATATTGATCTTTGGAACACCCTTGTATCCGGAAAAGAATGGCGG
>CAIPJU010000963.1 GCA_903865465.1 uncultured Bacteroidota bacterium | reverse complement strand
TGTCGAGGTTCTGTGCTGCTTCCGGTGACGGGTTTAATGTACTGCCGGAAGGAATTGTTACTTCCTGTTACGAAGTGACTGAGACTAATGACAGAAAGGCGGATTTGTTTCATTACGGCAAGTATGATTATGAGCAGGATCAGTTTGTTTTTGATTATGAAAAAATAAAATCACTGAGACAGTTTTCTGTCGAAAATCTCGATTATTGTTCTGATTGTTTCTGCAAATGGCATTGTGCGGGTGATTGCATCTCCAAGGTCTTCGACCTGAGTGGCTCCTTCAAACATGAAGGCAGCTCCAGGTGCGAGTTGAACAGGGAGCTTACTTTTCTGAAGATTAAAGAATTATTATAATAATACTGTCATTAGTTCAATATGAAGCCAAAAGATAAGCCTGTCATCGTCAAGAAAGGTTCTTTAGATGAGCCTAAGCTTTTTGCTGTCGTGGATGATAAAAAATTCCCCCGGCCCGCTCTTGAAACTTACTTTGCCGACAATTCGCAGAATCCCATTGCGACCGACAACAGATGTTCATGTAATCCGGTTGGCGGAGTCTACTGCCAATGCAATAAAGTAAGGGTATGCAGTTGTGTCGGTTATGTAGGTTGTTCCTGCGATAGCCATACGAGCAGCCGCGCAGGTTGCCGGTGTGCCCCGGTTCACTAAGATCAGATAAAACGATAAAAGTTATAATCATGAATATCAAGATATCATTTTTCTGCTTTTTTTCCCTGTTATTATATTCATGCGAAGATGGAGATAATTATAAGGTCAATATAAGCGGCTCCTCTTTAGGGCATGATCCGCTCGCATATGAGAAAGCTGATTTAATGTATTCATCATCAGATACTTTGAAGTTTGATAATATTGCCATAGCCCTCATCAGGAATGTCTCTGAAAGTATCGATAATAAACTCTCGGTTGAATCTGATAATATTTGGGGAAATCTTATTAAATTGGAACCCTACAGGAAAAGTGCTGAGGTACAGAGCTCCATGAAAATATGGTCGCGAAAAAGCGCACTCTTTATCTCAGGAAATATTAGCCGGACAAACACAAATCTGGATGAATTCCTGAAAAAATTCAAGGAAATTGCCGATACTTCGCAAAAAAAGAATAAAAATGATTACTTGCTCTCAATTCTTAAGAGAAATGATTTGAAAAATCTTTCAGATTATGGCAGGAAATTGTTGATGAAAGATCCCAGGAATCTGGATCTAAGAAATAACCTTGCCTTGTGTCAGATGCATCTCAATCTCGATCTGACTTCTCAATTGGAATTGGAGATCCTAAGATCGGTTGACAGTACTTATTCTCCATCTCTGATAAACCTGACAGTGATTTATGAACGGGAAGGGAGGTCGGGTGATGCCAGGAAGCTGGCAAGGGAATTGTATTTAAAACGATATGATATTCCTATCGTCAGGTTTAATTATGCATGGTATTCCAATCTGGATAGTAATTACGTTTCCGCTGATTCGGTGTTGAAAAAAACTTTAGCTCTTGATGAAAGTTCAAAATTTAAGTCTTTCTATGATCTGAACAGACTTCAACTAAAGGCTGCTATGAGTAAAATCTCGGTTATGGATGCCGGAATATTCAGGAAATTCGGATTTAGAGACACGCCGGGAAGAGTATTCGGCTGTTTCCTTCTGTTTTTAATTGCAAGCATTATTTTCTGGGTGATCCTTTTCAACCTTTCAGAGTGGATAATTGCTCTGATTTACTTAACATTTTATATTCCATATTTATTCTATGCAGTTTTTTGGGGATCGCCATCAGGATGGTCACTTCTATGGCTTTTGTTTTTCTACCTGATAACAATTCTTGTTGTATCAGCGAAAAGACTGGCTAAAATTTGATAGTATATGCGTTGCGTCCTTATCCGTCCACTTAATAAAAGCACTTATTATGATCCTGAAATTCAGGAACCCTTGGGTTTGGAATATCTGGCTTCCATTTTAAAACAATCGGCTAATGACATATTGATTCTGGATAGTGCCCTTGATAACCTGAATGACATTAAATTAGCACGCAGGACCGTTTCATTTGAACCGGATTTAATAGGCTTTTCTATAACAACAATTGACGACATAGATTCAGTCTTATCAATTTATTCGGAATGCAGGAAACTTTTATCTGAGAAGAAAATAAAATGGATTGCAGGCGGCAATTTAACAACAATAGATGCTTCAACAGTTAAAAAACTCCTATCTCCCGATTTTTTCCTTGTAAGATATGAGGGTGAAATTGCTGTTCAGGAGTTAGTTTCAGAATGGAGGGGAGAAAAGGGCTCCCAGCTGACAAGCAAACAGATTATTGACGGCAGGGTTATTGAAGATCTTGATTCGCTTCCATTTCCTGAAAGACCATATTATCAGTATCTTAAAACTTATGGATGGGCTTTCAATATTCAGGGTTCCAGAGGATGTTGCAGCTCCTGTAAATACTGCGCTTCTTCAGGGATGAGAAATAAAACCAACAAAAGCTGGAGAGGGAGAACGACAGTGAACATAGTAGGGGAGTTATTATACCTTCATGAAAGATATAATGCTGATACTTTTAATTTTGTTGACGAGGATTTCCTCGGACCTCCTGCCAAGGCAACTGTTCGTGCCAGAAGCTTTTCACTGGAAGTCAGGAAGCATAACCTGGACATAAGCTTTGGTATACAGGTACGACCTAATTCTTTATCGGAAGAAATAATTGACTATTTGGTAAAATCAGGTTTAAAGTATGTTTTTATGGGCATAGAATCTGATGACCAGGGCGATCTGAAAAAATGGGGAAGGTTATACTGCGAGGAAACCTGGAAGTGGATTGACCTGCTGCAAAGCAAGGAGGTCGAAGATAATGCCGGAACCTTATTATTCCATCCCGACTGTACATTACAAAGCATAAGAAGATTTTCTACTAAATTGATTAAATATCAGTTATTTAACTATCGTACTGCAATTAACCGTATGGATGCAATGCCAGGTTCGTATTTTCATAAAGAGTATTTATCCTCGCATAAAAATTCAGATCATTTAGAAGGTATTTTTTCCCTTCCGTTTAATGACAACAAAATTGACAGTTTCTACTCCGACATCAACAAGGCATTAGAACCAATTGGTTCAACATCGATGCATGCAATATGTTCGCTTCCTACAGCCCAGACAAACCGGAAAATTTCTGAATTGGATGAGTCACAGTATCACAGACTCAAAGAGTTAATTCGTTTATGTGATAATCAGGTTAGCAAATGTTTTCTTCTGATACTGACTTCTTATGAAAACAATGCTAATTCAGAAAAGCTTATTGAAGAATTGGCAAATGAAAATCTTATTTATAGTAAAGATATTGCCGATCAATTGATTGCAGAGGGTTTTGTCAGATCACCCGAAATGCTCTATAAGGCCATTCACCATGAGGGCTAATTCTGTGAATCAGTGTAAGATTACAGCCCCTGTATGTTCGCTCGAACAGGTCGGTCAGGTTCTTGATGCAGGAGCCGATGAAGTATATTTCAGCCTGATGACGAGTGAATGGACCTCAAGGTTTGGCAATTCTGATTTTATTTCCAGAAGACAGAGTGAATATTCACATATTACTGATTTAAAGGATTTGACTGAGATCAGGAATATTGTATCCAAAAGGAAAGCTTCTGCTACATTGGTGCTAAACTCACGATATACTGAAAAACAACTACCATATATATTTGAAGTAATATCTGAATGGGAAAGTGTTGGCGGCGACTCAGTAATGATTTCTGACTTAACTGTTTTGCTTTGGCTTAAAGAAAGGAATAGCAGATTAATACGACATTTGTCTTTACTGACAGGGGTATTCAACACATCGTCTGTAGCTTTTTTCAACAGGTTGGATGTGTCGAGGATCGTTTTGCCTCGGGAATTAACTATTAGTGAAATTGTGGAAATAGTACAACATTCTGAAAATAATGTCGGGTTTGAATTGCTTTGTATGTTCCAGAAATGTGAGTTTATTGACTCATTCTGTAATTTTTATCACCCATTTAACTATAGCCCTTTTCTTGTTAATGATTCCGGAGAATTGCCAGGTAAAAGTGAATTGCCGGTTATTGAAACTTTTGATATTAATTATAAAGGGCATGGTTGTCAGTTGAGGTTCATAAATCAGCATGGAAGAAATATAAAGCACCTGTTAAATAATGACTTCTGTACACCTTCCTGTTCCGCATGTCAATTGATGTTATTCAAAAAAGCTGGAATCCGGAATTTTAAAATTGCAGGCAGAGGTTATCCTGTTGATTTGATAATAAAAGGAATAAATCTGATAAAATCTTCTCTCGGCACCAGTAATAATACAGTTGATGAAATCAGGACCAGATACAGCTCAATTTTCGGGCAGAGCTGTGGCAGGGATTATTGTTACTATAAATGACTAACTGATGATAGGGGAAATAGAGAGGTGCATTTGGATCGACTGGAAGGAGAAGATTCCATCTGATATCAGGGAAAAAAGAATTTATTTCGGTCATGAAACATGCGGAAATCTTCTTCCTGATTTTAAGAGCCTCGATCATTTGGTAGAATTTTCAATTCGTGAAAATGTCAGTCTAACCTTTGTTACTCCATTCCTGATTGAAAGAAATTTCAGAAGGGCAGTCGATTTATTGGTTTATTTACGGTCAAAGGTTGAAGAATTTGAAGTGGTAGTTTCCGACATGGGATTGATCGACTGGATTTGCAGGGAAAGAATAGGCACTCCGGTAATCAGCAGGTTTCTGGTTGGCCAGCAGGTCGATTTCAGGTTAGCGGGATTGTTATCGAAAGAATTATCAGAAGACAAATTTATTAGTATCGATGATAAACTTTATCGTTTAAAACAAAAGAAAATATCGGATGATTTGAAAGAACATATTTCGTCATGTTCTTTGTTAAATTACAGAACGCTTGAGTTTTTTAATAAGCTGGGAGTATTCAGGTTTGAAATCAGTAATGTTTTTCAAAATTTCAATCTTATTCAATCAGACCAAAATGTTTTTACTCTGCATGTTCCACTTGTACCCTTATCAATTATGAGATGGT
>CAIPJU010000962.1 GCA_903865465.1 uncultured Bacteroidota bacterium | reverse complement strand
CCTGCAGATTTTCTTTTCATTTTTAATAAATGTACTGAATTAGCTCAAATTTATCTTGAATCAAATCAACTTCAAGATGTATCGTCATACACTGAAACAGCATTTTCAACTTATCAGGATCATCTGTCTCTGATAATTTCATCAGATGATTCAGCAGATTTTCTGGAATTACTTGGCAATCTGACTTTTTTTCTGGAACGGTTCGACAAGGCAATAATCTGCTACTCCGGGGCAGAATCCTTATACCCTGACATCAATAATAAAAACCTTGCAAGAGCAAAGAAATGCCAGGCCAGAAGCCGGCAGGGCGATTTTGTATCATCAATATCAGAACTTGAAACTATTATCTCACTGGAAGAATTAAATATTGAAACCAGAAACAAAGTAAGGAAATGCCTTGCCGATATAATGGTATTGACATGTCAATATGAGGAAGCCCTGGAGCTTTACCGGAAAATTTTCAGTGAGCTGAAACAAAAGTATAAGCTTACTACCTACTGGCTCCTTGAAACGCTTTTTAATATGGCTACTTCAAATTTTGAACTTGGAAATTATGGAACAGCCATAAATCAGTATAAACAGGTTGTATCTGAAATTGAGCTTAATAAATTCCCAGGAAGCGACAGACTTAAAATGCAGTCATTACTTATGATAGCCAAAATAAGTATTATCATAAGTGATTCATCGGAGGCAGTCAGGTTACTAAAGTCAGTCAACGAAGATAGCCTGCTTGAAAATGACAAAATTTATTATCAGTTGCTTCTCGCACAAATCGAGTTATTCAATATTAAATCTGATCAGGAAGGCTCTCGCAAATATCTTAATTCGATCTTAAGTTACGAAATCGGAAAAATCGAAAATCATAAAGATGCCGCGATTCTGACAATGCAATGCAATTATCATCTTTATGAGGAGGATAAAACCTCATCTATTGCTATTCTGCATAGGTTAATCAATTATTACCGGGATACTCACGACGTTTATCAGGTAATTATTTACACTTTGCACCTTTGTCAGATTCTGTCAGACCAGGAAATGGCTTATCAGAAAAGTGAAATTCTTTTACGCATAAGAGAGGTAAAGGAGTTCATTGGTAACGATACACGCGATCTGTTCCTTATCATGACCAGGATTAAACTCTCAAAACTTTATTACGGTCTCTATGAATTTTCCGATTCTTATGAATCACTTTCCCGGGTATATACACATCAGTGGGAGCTTATAAGCAGTTATGTTCTTTCAGGTGAAAAAGAGCAGCACTTCTTTATGGATAATATTAACCTGTTGCTTAACATTACCCTTGCAGCTTCTAAAAAATTGAATTTTGAGAAGATTGAATTGCGCCATCAATATCTCAGTCTCTATATTAAGTTGAAAACTCTTTTTATGGTGAAGAGTGAAGTATTCAGGGGTCTGATCCATAAAACCGATATACAGGGAAAAGATTTAATTCTCAGGTATTATCAGAAACTAAAAGAACTGAATAGCCAAACTTTCAACAAAAGTGAACATTATCACAAGTTAAAAATGGAAGTTAATTCCCTTGAAAACATTATAAAGAGGGAGACGGGATATTTTGATACTATCAGGGAGATTATAAATATTGAATGGCAGGATATCAGTGAGATGCTGGATTCAAACGAAGCTGCGATATCATTTATCAGATACGAAGGCATAGATGATTCAATAAGCGACGGCTCAGGATATTCAGTATTTTTAATTTTAAACGGCAGCAGACATCCCTGCTTTTTTGATCTGGAAATAAATGATGACTTTTTAAAAGAGCTATTGCCATTTTATCTCCTTCGAAATTATGAATCAGGAGGTTCATTCTATATGGATGTTGAAATCCCGATATTGAGTAATCTGACGACCCTTTATGAAAGGATTTTTAAACCCCTTGAGATAAGTTTGAATGGCATAAACAAGATTTATTTCACTGTTGACGGACTTCTTAATTACGTTCCATTTGGAGCTTTGCTAAGCAAAAAAAATGAGTACGTGATGGATAAATTTGAGATAATCCAATTGCAGAATCTCAGGGATATTAAAGGCAGAGAAACAGAAAAAGTCCTAAACAGTATTGCCATTTTTGGAGGTATTGATTTCGGCCGGTATCATGAAGAAAGCAGTGAATTAAGTATGCGAGATGATAACTCCCTTTCAGCAGTAGGCCAGATCGCAAAAGCAGGTTATGAGAATAAGGAAATTTCTGAATTGTTCGGTGCGAAAGAGTGTCAGGGCTACCTCTCGGATCATCTCGATCTGGCAGATTTCAGGAACATGTGTGCCGAGAAAAGACCATCGTGTATTCATATCCTTACGCATGGCTTCTTTTTCAACGATGAACAAAAGAAGTACAATTTCGAAGATATTTACCAATGCAATACCTTCGATATCAGATCCCATGCAAATCCACTACTACGCTCAGGCATTTTCGCATCAGGCTATAATAACTTCCTCAGCAGTACTAATGTTAAACCAGATGAAAAAGGGGTTATTACCTCCTACGACATCTCGAGGTCACAATTAGAGAATACCTTTCTTGTTACGATACACGCCTGCGAAAGTGCATTAGGTGCAGTGCGCAGCGGGGAGACTTTCGGCCTGGCAAGGGCTTTCATGATCGCGGGAGTAAAGTGCATTATTCTTACCCTTTGGAAAATTCAATATACCGGATTTTATATCAATTTTTACCGGCACCTGCTTGAGGACGACGGAAAAGATGTGAGAAAATCTTTTGATGCAGCTATTCTCGACATTAGGAAGGAATATCCAAACCCATACTGGTGGAGTGGATTTGTATTAATTCAATGAGTCCGATTCATAATTTTTCTACTCCCGGAACAAGCGGTTCATTGAAGTTAAAACCGAAATTATAAAAATATTTTTCCAAGCCGTGAGAAAAAAGAGTCTCAGAATCCTATTATTAATGTAAATCGGCGGGAGAAAACCTCCTGCCACAATTTCAAAACATTAAAAAAAGGAGGTTGCTATGTTACTCGTTCTCGAAATTATGCTGACAATTTCCGCATGGCGGAAAGGTTACAAAGGTTTTGCTCTTCTCCCGGTTGGAATTGCCCTGTTAGCCGGCTTTTTAATCGGATATAGTAATCCTGGCTCTGATGCCCTCAGTTTTATATGGATCGACATTCTGGCAATAGTAATTCTGGTTGTCATGATTGGAGCCGCAAAAGTACCAGAGGATGTAAAGGTCAAAGAAACAAATAAATCTGGTGATCTGATGGCTGATCAGAACGGTCAGAGAGAATTGGCAGCCAACCATCCGGAAGTTGAGCTCAACTGAACTGAAACTGTAATCAGGTTTTAAGATTAAGTTCCAAAAATCTGAGTTACATAAAATTGGAGTACTTAACATGGATAGTCAGAAAGAGGAACTAAACTGAATTAATGAGTAAAATCCGCTAAGCAGATTTTACTCATTTTTTATTTTCTCTGTTCTTTGCTTTCCACTTTATCATTTCAACCAGGGGTTTTTGCCATAATCTGAGCATGCTATTAGATTTGTTGACCTTCCCCCCAATTGTAATACCAATAGAACCTCTATTTCGATTTTCCTTTATATTAAGATCGCCCGGGTAATATTCTCCTTTGGTCAGATCCCAGTAATTTACCTTTCCATTATTGATCTCCCTGCCATACCTTAAATTGATATTGAAAAAGGATATCCTGCTCGAAATTTCAAAACCAACGAAGTAACTTTTCATTGAAACATCGTCGAATTGTGGCAGGTGAAGAGCAACAGCTTTCAAACCTGGCGTGTATCTGGCCCTGCCGAGAAGATTAACATCAAGCTGCCGGAGTATTGACCCTCCCATCCTCCAGTCCCAGTTAAGAAAGAGAACATAGGGTGCACCAGTTTTAAAGGAATAATTTATTTTATATGCACCTGAATCAACAGCAATGTTCGTTGCTCTGTAATCAAAATCCAGAATGGAAGTAGAAAGACCTGATCCCGGAAAAAGATGGATACGGCCAAATGATCCCTCAAAATTATCCTTGTCCGTAAAATTCCCGGAAAGCACAGTAAAGGAGGTTCTTGAATAAACAGATAACTTCCATTTTTTTAAATCAGGTGAATGGCTAACAGAACTTCTATATAAGGTTTTATCTCCTTTTAATAAAGAAATTTTATAGCGCCCATAAGGAAGCTGCTGAACAGCAGGTGTTTTCAAAGTACTATCTATGTCGATCGCTTTGACATCACCGATTCCCTTCATTCTTACCAACAGACCATCCTCTTCGCTCTTTATTTCAAGAGGAAAAATATTTCGTAGTTTAAGTCTGACCGAATCCTCGGCTGGTGAATACTCATTAACCATTACCTTGAACTTTTCGCTGGCAAAGCCATTCTTCCTTACGATGAGGTTATGATCTCCCGCATTGATCAGGATAGAAAAAGGAGTGAATCCTATTCTCGATCCATCCATTAATACTTCAGCATTTGCAGGTTCACTTCTAAAAGCAAATTTCTTTGCTACTACCATTATGACATCCAGATCGGAATTCTGATTTTCGATTACCCCAACGTTATATT
>CAIPJU010000961.1 GCA_903865465.1 uncultured Bacteroidota bacterium | reverse complement strand
TGTGTATAATACTTTTACACAATTGTGTAACAAATATTTTATTCCGGCATGAACTTCTTAATATTTAAATATTTGCATAAAAAAACCGGTCACCAAAAAGGTGACCGGTTTTTTCGTCTTTCTTTAAAATTCTAAAAAGACAACCTGACTCCGTCTTTTTCAAGACAACCAGTTAACAGAAAAAATTCAAATTGATAAAATTAGAGTGATCCTGTACTGGAAAGAAGTTTTATCAATTCAATATTGTTTTTCACATTAAGTGTTGTTCGCATGTTACTTAATATTTTCTCAATAAGTGAGCGACTTACACCTGTCTTGTCTGAAATCTCTGTATGGATTAATCCATCAGAGAGAAGTTTTACAATCTCATGTTGAATAGGTGTCAAACTCACAGTCCCTGGCTTAACCTTTTCAATATCCTCATTGTGTTGAGGGGAATTTGACACAATTGAATGATACTCTTCGCCTTTTGAAGCTTTTTGAATGGCAATTTTAAGTTCTTCACGGGTAGAATCCTTGGTAATATAAGCCATTGCTCCCTCCTGCATCATTTTGGCTCTCCAGGATGAAGATTTTTCATACGTATAAATGACGATATGCTTTTCGGGAAAGTGTTGTTTTAGTTTTCGAATATTATCAATTGGTTTATAACCAGGGATGTACAGATCCAGAATAAACAGATCGAATTCCCCATTTTTTGCATTACAGACAGCATCATCTACTGAATCGGAAAATCCGGCAATTTTAATTCCATCCCGTTGAGGTCTGAATAAAAAACGCAAACTAGAGAGAATGACTGTGAGGTGATCTTCAATAACGTACAACCTGATCATGAAATTTGTTTTAGTGAAGTGTTCATTTTTTTTCATCATATGGCATTACAATATTCCATTTGGTACAATCTCCAAAGGCGGTGCTCAAAATTGCTTTTCCATTAAGAATTTTTGCCCGCTCAAAAATATTTGTTATTCCAAGCCCTGTATTTTTCACACTATTAATGTCAAATCCAGGGCCACAATCACGGTACAAAATGATGAACATACCTGCTTCTTCTGAGATACTCAAGTTGATGTCACCAGAAGAAGCATATTTAATTGCATTGGTTAAAATTTCCTGAATTATCCTGTATATATGGATTGTCTGCTCAACTGTGAGATCAAAAACCTTCTTTTGGATAGTAAAATTAATCGGCACAACACATCCTTCTTGCAAATCACTACAGAGGCCTTCAACAAGTTCGGCAATTGAAATTTGACCGATGAAATTATTATCCATGCGGTGAGAAATCTGCCTGATGCTTTCTGTCATAACAGATAGTCTTCTTTTAAGATCATATTCGATTTTGCTGTCCCCGATTTTTGCCTCTTCAATCTGTTGCAACATGATCGTATAAAACGGGCTCGTCAAATCGTGCAATTCCATTGCTACCCTCCCTTTCATATTCTCTTCAATATCAATCAATTTTTTTGCAGCTGAAAAAAGTGAATTTTGATAAGTTATTTTACTTCTCTGAATTTTCCATTTGTACAATAATATAGTCAAGAAAAGTGCCATCAGGGAGATCGAAAGGAAAAAGATAATTAAGCGAATTTTATTTTCTTTTCCTTGGAGTTCCTTTTCATTGGTTTGGATTCGCAATTCCTTGCTTTTTACATTCAATAATGCAGCAAGCAATCTGACTTGATTCGAGGCTTGACGTTGGTCTGCTTTAATTCTCATTTGAAGTGCCAACCTGGCATTTGATAAAGCTTGATCAATTTTCTTCTCTGCAACCAGAACATCAGTATAAGAATCAAAAAGATTTGAAAGCCATAAGTAATTGTCAGCTTTTTCCGATAGCGGTATGGCATTT
>CAIPJU010000960.1 GCA_903865465.1 uncultured Bacteroidota bacterium | reverse complement strand
GGGCAGGAGGAACATCACTGGCTATTGCAGTATTCCTTCATCAGGTTCTAAAGGAGAAAGGGTGGAAATCGAAGTTCGGTTTTGGCGGCAGCACAAAATACATGGTTAAAATGCTCGAAGAGGGACAGATGGGATATATTCTTGATGCGCAGGCATTTGATCTTGATTCTGTAAAGTCGATTGAGACTAACTCAAACCATATTCCGTACCCTGTATTCAACGCATATAATTATCACTCAAAGGGAAACCTAACCAGCATGATGGACATCATGATACTTGGGGCTACAGAAGTCGACCTTAATTTTAACGGGAATGTGGTCACCCATTCCGACGGATACCTGCTGCATGGAATAGGTGGCTGGCAAAACTGCCTTCACGCCCGAAATGTTATTCTTCCAATACCCTTATTCCGCGACAGGATTCCTGTGATTGTTGATGAAGTAACTACCCTGTGCGGCCCTGGGGAACTGATCGATGTGATTATTACCGAAAGAGGGATTGCCATTAACCCCCTTCGTCGCGATCTTATTGAAAGCGTCAAAGGCAGCGGACTTCCGTTGAAATCTCTGAGAGAACTGAAAGAAGAAGCTGAAAGGATTTGCGGCAAACCCCAGAAACCGCATTTTGAAGAAGATATTGTTGCTGCTGTCAAATGGGTTGATGGGACTGTTATTGACGTTATTAGAAAAATTAAAAATGATAATTGATCAAATATGAAAAAATATAAATGCGTTATTTGCGGATATATTTATGATCCGGCCGAAGGAGACCCCGAAGAAGGAATAAGACCCGGAACTCCTTTCTCTGACCTGCCCGATGACTTTATTTGTCCAATTTGCGGTGCCGGGAAAGATGAATTTTTGATATATGATTGATCCTTTAATTTATTGCTTGTAGCCAGCATTAGATTATTCTGGGATATTAGCAATTACATCAGTCAGAAGCTCCCAAAACATCGTTGCGGTTGAAATTTCAATTTTCTCTTCCGGAGTATGTGCTCCTCTAATGGTTGGACCAAAGGAGATCATATCAATTCCTGCGAATTTCTCGAAAAACATGCCGCACTCGAGTCCAGCATGAATTGACCTGACTACAGGTTCTTTACCAAAGAGCCTGAGATATGAATTGCTGGTTATCTCAAGTATTTCAGATTTGATATCGGGCTGCCAACCAGGGTATCCGCCTGAACTCTCTACTGAGGCTCCGGCTTTGGTGAGACATTCTGCAACCAGGCCTGATGCTTTATGCTTTGAAGCCTCAACCGAGCTTCGCTGGCTAGTAACAATTGTCACAGTATTGTTTCCGTTAAATTTTGCGGATGCGAGGTTTGTGGATGTTTCAACCAGATCATCCATCTCCTTTGACCATGCCAGCACTCCATGAGGGCAGGAGGAGAGCAAATCAAGAAAAAGTTTCATGCTTCTGCCATCCATCGCAGATTGAGGCATCAAAACGTCTTCACAAGTGATTTTTATGTTGTTTTCAATGGTACCGATCTCATTTTTAACCTGAATGAAAAATCTGTTCACCATTGCAATAATTGAATCTTTATCTTTTTTGTCAACAATAATGGTTGAAAATCCTTCCCTCGGAATGGCATTTCTCAGGTTACCAGCTTCAAAATCGCTGATTGCAATTCTATATTCAGCTGATATTTCCGACAGCAGCCGGCCCAATAATTTAACTGAATTGCCGAATCCCTTATGTATCTCATCTCCCGAATGGCCTCCACGGAGTCCGGTAAGCGAAATTCTTACAACAGCATCAGTAGATAAGGAAGCTACAGAAGTGTAGTTCATGACTCCTACGGTATCCATCCCTCCGGCACATCCTATGAACAATATTCCTTCATCCTCGGAATCGAGATTCAATAGAATTCTCCCTTCGAAGAAGTCAGGTTTAAGATTTATTGCCCCTGTCATCCCTGTCTCCTCATCGACGGTAAAGAGACATTCAATTTTCCCAGCTTTTAATGCTGAATCCACAAGTATTGCCATCTGGGCCGCAATACCTATTCCGTCATCGGCCCCCAGGGTTGTCCCAGTTGCAGATACCCATTCACCATCCGTAACAGGGGTGATTGCATCTGTTTCCCAGTTATGAGGATTAGCTGCATTCTTTTCACCCACCATGTCGAGGTGACTCTGGAGAACCACTGTTTTCCTGTTCTCAAAGCCTTTGGAAGCAGGTTTTACAATGAGAATATTCCCGGTTTCATCAATTCTCGATTCAAGCTGATTCTTCTTCGCAAAATGAAGAAGGTATTTTCCAATTTTATCTTCATGCTTTGAGATCCTTGGAATTCTGCATATCTCTTCAAAATTGATCCAAAGGCTTGTTGGTTTTAAATGACCTAATGCACTCATATTTAATGATTAAAATAATAAACAAGTTCTTTCTTCAGCTTAAAGTAATAGAATCAAATATACGTGTTTCCTAAACACTTATCTCAGCGATAACGCGTTCTGATTAAAACTAAATACATTAAATTTTTACCTATATTTTTGGAGCCTGTGTCTCTTACTTGCTAACGGGAGCAGATTTTGAAGTTGTTTGCGTTTCTGATTTTACTTATATTTACTATGTATTAAAAGTATAACCATAAATAATATTTATATGTCAAAGAGGACAATTGTTGCACTCCCAGGTGACGGAATAGGGGCCGTCGTACTAAATGAAGCTCTCAGAGTTCTCGATGCTTCAGGCTTTGAAGCCGATTATGAATTTGGGGATATTGGATGGGAATTCTGGTGCAGGGAGGGTAATCCGCTCCCGGTACGAACCCTCGAGCTGATAAAGAAGCATAAAGTTGCCCTTTTTGGAGCTATTACATCCAAGCCGAATGATGAGGCCAAGGCTGAATTAAATCCGCTGCTTCAGGGTAAAGGTTATACCTATTCAAGCCCTATTGTCGGACTCAGGCAGCACTTTGACCTGGATATCTGCGTCAGGCCATGCAAATCATATAAGGGCAATCCGCTTAATTTTGTCAGAAGAGGAAAAGAGGCTCAGATAGAAGAACCACTAGTTGATGTAGTGATTTTCCGTCAGAATACCGAATGCCTTTATTCGGGTGTGGAATGGACAAATCCACCTGCCCAGGTTTACCAGGCCCTGATGACACATCCGAAATTCGTTGATAACTTCAGTAAAGTGCCAGTTGAGGAGCTCTCAATATCCACAAGGATCTTTACACGTAAGGCCACTAAGAGGATCCTTTTGGCAGCCTTTGAATATGCAAGGAAATACAATTACAAATCGGTAACGGTATGTGAGAAACCTAATGTGGTCAGGGAGACCTCCGGACTTATGTGGAAGCTGGCAAAAGAGATTCAGAAAAATTCATTTCCTGAGATAAAACTTCTTAATACAAATATTGATGCCCAGATGATGTGGCTCACTAAAAACCCTGAAGATTATGGTGTTATTGTTGCCGGTAATATGTTTGGTGATATAGCATCCGATGCTTTTGCCGGTCTGATCGGGGGACTTGGATTTGCATGCAGTGCGCAGTTCTCTGCTGATGGGATAGCCGTTTTTGAACCAACACATGGATCAGCTCCAAAATATGCAGGATATGATGTCTCTATTGTTAACCCTGTAGCTATGATTGAATCAGCCTGCATGATGCTTGAGTACCTGGGAGAAGACATTCTTTCGGCGGAAATAAGGAAGGCAGTAGCCGATGTAATTGAAGAGGGTAAAACCAGAACCTATGACATGATGAAGATGGCTGGCAAACCTGAGGTTATAAATAACGGTGCTGCTTCGACTTCACAGATGACAGATGCCATAATTGAAAAGCTGAAATCAAACAGGAAAAACCATGAATAAGAATATTTTAAAGCTCTGGCCTGAACTTGAATGGATACAGAATGAAGGCCTAAGGGAGAAAACTGCCAGGACCTGGGAAATCGCACTTGAAAAAAGCGTACTAAAGGAAGAAGATCTGGAGAAGATTCCCTTTACACTTCTTTGTGGTCCCGAACTGAAGGTAAGCTTCATGTCTCATAAGAGATGTGTTGTTCATGTTGCCAGGGCAGCAGGGGAAAAGATGAATGAATTTTTCACCACCGACCTTCCTGTAAATATGGATGTTTTGATTTCAGGCGCTATTCTGGCCGATGTAGGCAAGCTTCTTGAATATGAACTTGATAAGGAAGGGAAGGCAGTACAGGGTATTTATGGACAATATCTGAGGCATCCTTTTTCAGGAGTTTCACTGGCCGAGGAATGCGGCGTGCCTCCCGAAGTATGTCACATAATTGCCGCACATGCCCATGAAGGGGATCTCGTGAAAAGGACAACGGAAGCCTATATTGTCCATCACTCTGATTTCATGACCTTCCTCCCCTTTAAAAGCAGACTCATCCCCGGCAAATAAAAAAAGGGCTATCTGATATTTACTGAAAAAAGAGCGGGATAATATGTTCCCGTTCTTTTTTTGCCTGTTTATATTTATTAATGAAAAAGCCATGAAGCAGGAACTGGTATCTTCCCTCTACCCTGAAAATCAGTAAGGAATTCAAGTCCGGAACCGCCTTCTCCCTGGAAATATTCAATTCTTATCTTATGAAGACCTCCAGAGAGAGGATAATATTTTCCTTCTTCTCTCATACCATGTACTCCATCGTTGGTTACAGTATCCTTATTATCAATGATCATTTTGCTTCCATCGTCGGAGTTGATGAACAGGCCATAGACCCCGTCGGAAGGAATCAGTACAAAGCCTTCAAAGAGAATAGCATAAAAAGAATCTTTGCCCGCAACTTCATTCGATACAGAAACAGCAGTTTTTGAAAGTGAAAGCTTTAATCCATTGAAATCCGGCATTTTAGTGAATGTCCCATTATAAACTGTTGCCTTTAATCCCGGTTTCAGGTTAGTTTCACTCATCGCAGCCATCTTCTCTTTTTTCTCCAGATCAAATGAACTGACGCGGCTTTGGGCATCATTCCACACAGTAAATGCCTTGAATGTACATGATTGAGTTATGCTTACTGGTTCGTTGTATAATGCTGATTTAGTATCAGGATTACTTCCGTCTGTTGTATAATATATCTTCCCTTCAGCTCTTGTATTTGAAAGTTTTACAATTAATGTATCAACGAATATTCGTGCAGGTGTAGAAATTGAAGGAGGGATTATATTATGGTTTGCATTATAAACATTCTCTGCACCCATCTTATTAATTTTTCTGTCATATGTCATGAGACCGTTAGTCTCTGTTTCCACATCGGTGGTCTGAGTATAAATAGTGGCACTTAATCCTTTCTTTTTCACAAACTTATAAATATTTTCATAATAGGTTTCATACTTAGCCAAAAGCTGAAGGCTATCCTCCATGTTTCTGTATCCCCAGTTTTTCTGTTCCCAGGTATGACCTTGAACAGCTAATCCCAAACCGCCGAATTCGCCAAGCACGATGGCTCTGTTGTCCTCTGCAGGAGGTACAGCAGGATCGGGATAGTGATGGATATCATTTACGCTCCCTGTCCCCCTGTCGCTCCAGCCTGAGGCGCTGTTTACAAGACGCGATGGATCAAAACCTGCAATGAGATTTGTAATTCTCTCAGTTTCGAATTGGCCCCATCCTTCATTGAAAGGAACCCACATTATTATTGAAGGATGATTGTATTTGGTTTCTATCATCCTTTTTAATTCGGATTCGTACTGTTTTACTGACTCTTCCGATTTAATTATGTCAGGATCTTTATCACCAATATCTTTATCACCACTGGGCATATCCTGCCAGACAAGAATTCCAAGCTTATCGCACCAGTAATAAAATATCCTGTTCTCCACTTTGACATGTTTTCTTAACATGTTGAATCCCATTTTCTTGATCATTTTAAGATCATAAACCATGGCTTCCTCTGTAGGGGGAGTATAAATGCCATCGGGCCAGAATCCCTGGTCGAGGGGGCCATTCTGCCATACAAATTGGTTATTAAGAAGCATCCTGGTAAAACCATCGTCTGTTTTCCCGAGTGATATCTTCCTGAAACCGGTATATGATTTTACTATATCAGTAGTTCTATTATTGCTTATTAATTTAATTTCAATATCATACAAAACCGGATTGTCAGGAGACCAAAGGAGAGGATTTTTTACAGTGGCTGATACATCTTTGTCAGCTCTTCCGCTTGCTTCAGCGACTTTTTTCCCGTTAAGGAAGACTTTCACCTTTATAGATGAATTTTCCGGATTGGTGACATCACTTTTAATTGTGAGAGTTCCGTTATCGGGATCAACCAAAGTCCGGAATGAGGAAATATGAGAGTCACTAACCGGTTCGATCCAGACTGACTGCCAGATACCGGATGAAGGTGTATACCAGATACTCCCTGGCGAAGAAACCTGTTTGCCTCTCGGCTGGGTTCCTTTATCGGTAGGATCCCAAACAGAGATAAGCAGCTCATGTTTTTTCCTGTCTCCAAGAAATTGGGTAATATCGATAGAAAAAGGATCATAACCACCACGATGATTCCCAGCCACTTTACCATCGATCCAAACTTTTGTTTCCCAGTCGCAGGCTTCAAAATTCAGGAGGATATGCTTTTTATGCCATAAAAAAGGGATGATAAACTGCCTGCGATACCATAGATTCTGTTTGTCAGATAACATCCTTTTTACACCTGAAAGAGCAGATTCAACAGGATAGGGAACAAGAATCTGGCCATCCCAGTTAATCGGTTTCACATCTTTAAGAGTAATGGCATAATCCCATAAACCATTTAAGCATACCCAATTATTTCTAACCATATCAGGCCTGGGATATTTTAGCCATGGTTGCAAGGGATCGACATCACCGGCCCATTTTGTAACAATGGGGTTATCTTTTATTTTCCATTGAATCTGATCTTTCTGCCGGCACGATTGATTTAGCAAAAGAAGAACAAAGAACGAAGCAAAAATGTGTAATTTCATTTATCTTATTTCTGGCTTTTCTACCTGTTAATACCTCTGATCTATCCAAGTTTCATCTTTTCCACTTCATCCATATTCCTGTCATTCGTTATAATCTTGGCATCAAGGGTATAGAGATAATCAATGAGATCGTGATACTTTTCAACTACTTTACCCCTTACAATTTTAAGGGTAGTATTCATGAGGCCGTTTTCTTCGCTGAAGCTCTGTTCAAGGATTCCTATGGCGACAGGAAGCCATCTCTGCGGGAACATCTTTCCGTATTTGCCATTGGAACGGTATTCGTTGATCTCATTTTCAATAAGATTAATAACTGCTCTCTTCCCTTCGTCAGAATCGGCAGTGAGGTCCTTCTCTTCAAGATAAAGTTTCAGTGCATGCTGGTTGGGAACTACGAGTGCAACGGTATATGGTTTCTGATTATTGAAAAGAACACACTGGTCGATATACTTCGATTGTTCAGAAAAGGCCTCTTCAATACCCTCAGGGCTGAATTTTTCACCATCATCGGCTATCAGGAGGCTTTTAAATCGCCCCATTACATAAAGGTAGCCATCTTCAGACATGTAGCCCATATCGCCGGTATGCAGCCAACTGTCAACCAGGGCATCCTTTGTGGCTGTATCATTCTTCCAGTAGCCTGACATTACATTACCACCTCTGATAACAATTTCTCCTTTTTGTCCGGCAGGAAGCTCAATCCCTTCATCATCACAGATCTTAAGATCCATATTGTTTACAATTTTACCCGAAGAACCTAATTTGTGATTACTTGGGGCGTTCGTTGAGATGACCGGTGATGCTTCACTAAGGCCATAGCCCTGGTACATAGGTATTCCCAGAGCATAGAAAAACCTCTGAAGCTCTATGTCGAGAAGTGCTCCACCTCCAATAAAATAGTCAAGTTCTCCTCCGTAAGCCTCACGAATTTTACTGAAGAGCAACTTATCGTAAAAATCAAGCAGAGGCTTTTTCAGTTTCTGAAGCCCCTGCCCTTTATTATACCCCTCTTTATTATATGAGTATGAAATTTTCAGTGCATGATTGAATAGCAGTTCAATAATTTTGCCCTTTTCCTTTATCCCTTTTTCAATATTTTTCCTGAAATTCTTTGCAATAGCCGGAACACTCATAAGTAGAT
>CAIPJU010000959.1 GCA_903865465.1 uncultured Bacteroidota bacterium | reverse complement strand
TTACAATTTCAGGTTGAACATGAAGAATGAAGGTCTGTTCCAGCCATTCGTCATTATCGTTTTTAAGTGTAAATTCTGACCTGCTGTTATCGTAAAAATCAATCCCCGAAATCAGGTTTTTGTATTTGAGGTAAAACAGGCGCATCCTTTCCTTAATTTCCTGATCTTTTTCGGGAGCAGAGAAAAATGTCACCAAACTGGTGTCGTGGCTCATCTGGTTAAGATCGGTAAGGAATTCATTATTCAGACTGTCGACTGTTTGGCCAACTATCTGAACCTGCCGGTCGAGCATTTCGAGAACATAATTGATCTGCTTGTTATACAGTCTCTTATAAAATAAATAATTCACGAGTATTATAATCAGAACTGCAGAATATATTATAACAAGAGTTTTTCTCATCACTCTGAACTATTATCTTATTAAGAAGTTAAAGATACCCTTTTATATCTGAAAAAATCATCTGTATTTACGGTCGTCACTGTCCATAATATTGAGATAACTCCTGTATCTGAGAAAATCAATATCGCCTTTCTCAACAGCCTCTCTGACGGAACATCCGGGTTCATCGAGATGAAGACAATTATTAAAGCGGCAGGCCTTTGATGCCAGGAAAATCTCACGGAAAAAATGATAAATCTCGTTTTTCTCCATATCAACCACACCGAATCCCTTAATGCCCGGCGTATCAATAACAAAACCGCCGAAAGGCATTGGATGCATCTCAGGAAAAGTAGTGGTGTGCTTCCCCTGTTTGTGATAGTCCGAAATAGCTTCCGTTTTAAGATTCAGCGCAGGGTTCAGGCAGTTCAGAAGTGTTGTCTTACCAACACCTGAATTTCCCGATAGCAGTGTGATCTTATCCTTAAGCTGCACCTGAAGAGATTCAAGCCCGGTATTATCATAAAGGGATAGTTTTAGGGACTTATACCCGATTTTGTTATACATGGATTCGAGATAGTCCATCTTTTCCAGTTCGTCTTCACCGTAAAGGTCTGT
Organism: uncultured Bacteroidota bacterium; assembly: GCA_903865465.1. GTDB lineage: Bacteria > Bacteroidota > Bacteroidia > Bacteroidales > VadinHA17 > LD21. The sequence continues at coordinate 11,123 of CAIPJU010000959.1, read as the reverse complement.
TTTGTTTATAAGTATAGTTGCAGGGACCCTGTAGGCCTCAGCGGTAATGAGGAAGCGGTCGATGAATTCCACAGGGGTCTCGGGTAGGATTATGGTTATCATCAGGAATAACTGGTCGACATTGGCTGCAATAATCTGAGAATGCCTCGACAGGTTTGAAGCTTTCCTGAGAATATAGTTACGACGATCGAGAACCTCCGAAATAACCGCAGATTCGTTCTTCCCGTCCATTTCATAAAGCACATTATCACCTACTGCGATAGGGTTCGTGTTGCGCAATTCCTTGATCCTCAGCTTTCCCTTCACTGAGCAATCTGCAATTTTTCCATCATCGCCCAATACTTTGTAGTGGCTTCCGGTCGACTTTAAAACAATCCCCCTATTCAATAGATACTTTTTTTATTGGCCGAAATTAATGAAAAAAGAGGTTATTCAACCTGAATAGCCTCTCTGATAATAAAATGACCAACTTAGCTTTCGGAGGCCATCAGCAGGAACGGCTTCATCTCAAAGCTATGATAATAGGGCCTGAGCCTTTCGGTATTATAATATTCCGATACCTTAACCAGCTTTTTGGACGAAGTCACAACATCGATAGGAAGATTATCATAACGGCCGTTTTTAAGGACGACAATCCTCCCATGCACTCCCTTCAGAATTAGATCGAGTGCCAGGTTTCCGTATGCCATGGGAACAATTGAATCAAGGGCGTCAGGATCGCCGCCACGGACCATGTAGCCGAGCTTCTGGTTTATAATATTGATTGTTTTTCCATGGTTGTATTTAGCTGAAAGATCTTTCAGCTGGGCTGAAACCAGGTCACCAATACCTCCGAGTTTTGCATGACCATAAGCATCACGTTCACTGTCGGCAAATATCATCTCACCTCCCCTGAACATGGCTCCCTCCGAAACAAGAACTATCGAATAACGGCTCGGGTTGGCATTCCTGTCTTCAACGAGAAGTTTCGCAAGCTGATCAATATCAAACTCATACTCGGGAATCACGCAGCGGTGTGCAGCACCGGCCATAGTTGGCAGCATAGCCGTAAAACCTGCATACCTTCCAAAAACCTCAAGAACCATGATCCTCTCATGGGAACCGGCTGAGGTCCTGAGTGTATTTGTCATCTGTATTGTCCTCGTCACGCAGGTGCTGAAACCTATGCAATAATCAGTTCCGGGGACATCATTATCCATGGTTTTGGGTATAGCAACCACATTTACACCCTGTTTATAAAGATGAACGCCATAGCTGAGTGTATCATCACCCCCGATCGGAATCAGGTAATCAACCCCGAGCCAGTCAAGGTTCTTAATGATTTCAGGCGTAAGATCATTTACGGCTGCATTATATGTATCCTTCAGGTGATCAGGTACACTTTCCTTCGTCATATGACTCGGCCTGGTTCTGGAGGTATGCAAGAATGTTCCACCGGTCCGTCCGGCCTTGTTCACAAGGTCATCAGTGAGGACCTGAAAATTGTTGCTGTTGTCGGCCTCATGGTCCCTGATCAGCTCTGTTATTCCTGCCCATCCCCTCCGAAGTCCGATAACTTTATATCCTTCCCTGTTGGCACGAATTGTTACCGCCCTGATGGCGGGGTTCAGTCCGGGGACATCTCCTCCTCCGGTAAGAATAGCAATAATACCCTTATACATTTTAGTTTCCATAGTTTTTCTGTTTGGATTAAAACTTACCTTAACCGACAATAAAATTAAGCTAATCCGCTGAAATAAACAAAGCACTCTTATTCCCAATCAAATAAATATCGGGAATGAGAGTGCGTATATAAAATAAAGGATATAAACTGTGATCTGAATTGGCCGGTAACCCTCTTCAGAGCTTTTCTTTAGTTAGCCTGTTCCGGATTCAGAGATTTTCGTCCCATTCAAGGATTTTGAAAAAATCGTAATCTTCCGGTTTCTCCACAAATTTCCTGGCTCCTTTATAATCAGCCTTGGTTATGTAATGAAGGTTATTCCTGTAAATGAGCTGAACGTTTTCACTATCAACATTTACAAGACGCGGTTTAACCTTCCCGTTTTCGTCTTCCACATCCTTAAGGAAGAGTGGAGAGATTCCGCCCTGCCTGTCGACTGTGACCATGCAACCCGTTCTTCCTTCCTTGAACAGTTTGAAAACACCCAGTCCAAGCCTTGTGGCATAGCTTAAATCATAAGCTATCGGACGGCAGCATCTCAATTCATAGCCCATCTCATTCGGACGCGATTTTACATTTATCCTCAGCCCTTTCAAAGCCTGCTGGGTAAGCATGTTAAAGATGTGCGATTTGCTTACATTGCCCAGTTCAGGATGACCATGTTCATCAAAAGTGAAATTAATTCCTGTATCAATAATCTCCTTTTCACTCATAAAATGGAATACTCCTTCTGAGATAATGGCTACACCATAGTCAATTCCAAGAAGTCTTCTTTTAACCATCGAGGATATGACCAGTCGGGTAATCTTATCAAATGTAATCTTGGTTTTATTAAAGATCTCAGGGATTATTATCATCGGATAATGGCATGCTGTTCCAATTCCGAAAGCCAGGTGACCAGCTTCCCTGCCCATGGCTGAGACCACAAACCAGTTGCCGCTTGTACGGGCATCCTCATAAATTGTTGTTGCAAGCCGTACTCCCTCCTCTTTTGCTGAGTGGTATCCAAATGTTGGCGTACCCTCGGGAAGAGGCAGGTCATTATCGATTGTCTTGGGTACGTGAATGTTTTTAACATCCAGCTTCTGCCCGCTGAGGAATTTTGAAAGACGGTTCGCAGAAGAAGCCGTATCATCGCCACCGATGGTAACGAGAAGCTTCACATTATTCTTCTTGAAAAAGTCAACCTTAAACTCTTCATCCTTAGGTTTGTGCCTGCTCATCTTGAGTGCAGAGCCACCACGGCTGTATATCTGATCGGCAAATTCGAAATCGAGGTAATCGTAGGAAGGTTCAGCAGCAAAAAGAGATTTGTATCCGCCATTTATTCCAAGTACTGAATACCCGTTCTGTAAAAATATTTTGGTCACTGCGCTTATAACAGTATTAATTCCCGGAGCCGGTCCTCCGGCGCATAAAATAGCAACTGAATCTTTCATAGTTTCGTCTTTCATTACTGAGTGTTCAATTTTGTGAATAGTTATAATAAATAATTCCTGAAGGTAACAGCAGTTAAAGGTCACAAATATGAAGATATCTTTTCAATTTTCATCCCCAAAAAACTCTATTTTTCTTCCTCAATTCAATTCCTCTTTTGTTGAATCTTATTCTTAACAGATTTATAAATAATAAGAATTACCTTGCAATGTCTCAGAATAGATGGAGATTACAGATCACTGTCAGAATTTGGATAGACAGGTTTTTTATGGTTGAATAAAGGATTTAACATACTCAATATCATGCATATGGATATTCCTGAAAATAATAGCAATACTAAAGTTCCCTCTGTTCTGATTACGGGGGGCAGCGGACTTGTCGGCACCTACCTGACTAATCTGCTTTTATCTGAAGGATTTAATGTATCACACCTGTCGAGGAAAGCCAGCAGCAATGATAAAGTAAAAGTATTCAAATGGGAGCCTGAAAAGAAAATTATTGACAGTAAGGCTCTTGAGGGTCTTGACTTCATTGTCCACCTGGCCGGAGCCAATATTGGTGAAAAACGGTGGAGCTCTTCACGGAAGGAGGAGATCATCAGGAGCAGAGTAGACTCATCGGTCTTCCTTCATGAGAAAATTGCTGAGGCGGGAACCAGCCTGAAGGCATTTATTTCAGCTTCAGCAACAGGATATTATGGTTCAGTGACTTCAGAAAAAATTTTCCATGAGGATGATGAACCGGGTAATGATTTTCTGGGAAACACCAGCAGAAAGTGGGAAGAGGCTGCTGATCTTTTTCGTAATTCAGGAATCAGGACTGTTAAAATAAGGACAGCAGTTGTGCTTGAGAAGAACGACAGTGCATTGGCCAAACTTATGCTGCCCGGGAAATTTGGTCTGCTGCTGAAAACAGGAAACGGGGAACAATATATGCCATGGATACATATTATAGATCTTTGCGGTATCTACCTTAAAGCCATTGAAGATGCCGGAATGGCTGGCCCCTATAATGCTGTTGCTCCATATCACGTATCGCATTCAGATTTTATGAATATACTGGGCGAAGTGATGGGGCGCCATGTACTGCAGGCAGGAATTCCCTCTTTTGTTTTAAGAGCTGCTCTGGGTGAAATGTCGGATGTTGTCCTGAAAGGAAGCAGGGTGTCGTCAGAGAAAATTATCAATTCGGGATATAGTTTCATATATCGCGATTTGCATGACGCCCTGACGAGTGCAATTCACATTTATTGAAAAGGTCAATTTGTAAAAATGGAAAAAAAGTCAGCCTCGTTTTGAGATTATTTCAAGTTTGTTGATATCTACTACTTCGATAGTCTTGCCGAAAACTCTTATTATCTCCTCTTTCCTGAATTCCGAAAGGGTTCTTATCACATTGGCCGTACTCATACCGATATAATCGGCAATCTCCTTCCTCGAAACCGGAAGGTCGAAAACCCTGGAGTTGAATATCTCATTGGTGAAATAGAGTAAAACAAAAGCCACCCTTCCAACAAGGTTTTTTTGTCTTATATCGAGAGTCTGCCTGATGATCTTATCATTTATTGTGGATATCCTTGAGAGTAGTCCCATTGCAAATGCCCCATTTCTGAGAAAAAGTTCTTTGATGAAATCGAGCTGAACAACGCAAACCTCCGAGTCCTCAAGGGCCGAAACCGAGTATTGGTAACGCTCCTCAGAAAAAATGCTCATATTACTTACAAATTCAAAAGGCCTGGTTATGGTTATTATCTGCTCTTCGCCCGAGGGAGTCCTTCTGTAAAGCTTAACGAGTCCGCTTTTAAGATATTTGAAATTGCTGATCTTCTCACCTTCATGATTAATTACTTCACCTTTCCGGAAAAACTGTTCCTCTTTATGCAGACACAATTCTTCAATTGAGCCTTCATCGAGGTAAGAAAATACAATATCCTTAAAATCACACTCCACGCAATTGCACGGTTTTTTCTTATCGTTCACTATTGGCTGTTTTTACAAAATTAACCATTTCCTGATCAAGTTGTCACTTTCCATTTGTTTTATTGGCAAAATTAGACCTAATTTGAATGAACTTCAGAAAATCAGAATAAGATTTCAGGAAATGATATACAGGACCGATTATCACATGCACTCAAGTTTCAGCGACGGAAGGTCGGCACCGGAGGATTATATTGCTGCCGCACTTCTTTCAGGAATGAACGAAATAGGCTTTTCGGAGCACCTCACCCTGTTCAGGGAACCTGAACATTGGAACATGGATCCCATTAAGCTCCCTTTATATTTGGATTATATAAGTAAACTTGCCGACAATCAGTCGGGTATTAAAATAAGGACCGGTCTTGAAGTTGACTATTTCCCCGGGAGAGATGAAGATATCAGATTATTTTTAAAGGATCTGCCTCTTGATTACATAATTGGTTCTGTTCATTATCAGGGAGATACTACAGTCGATTCAGGTACTGACTTTTATGAAGGAAAGGATATTGACCGGCTTTTTGAGGATTATTTCGATACAGTATGTGCAGCAGTCTCATCAGGGATATTCAGCATCATAGGCCACTGCGACCTGATAAGAATATTTGGCTACAAACCATCTTCCGATCCGGAACCTCTTTACCGGAAACTGGCAAGGACAATGAAGATTTATGATGTTGCATTTGAAGTGAACACTAACGGCAGGAACCGGCCGCTTGCAGATTTTTACCCCGATCGCCGGTTTTTAAATGTTTTCAGGGAAGAAAATGTGCCGGTTTGCGTCAATTCTGATGCCCATATGCCGGCAAGGGTCGGACAGTATTTTGATGAAGCGTATGAATTATTAAGATATATTGGTTTTACCGAAATGGCCGTCTTCGAAAAAAGAATTCGAAAGATGGTTCATTTCTGATCCTGTGTAAACTGAAAAATGAACCTAAGCAAAATGAAATATAAAAATTTTACCCTGGTCCTGATTTCCGCACTGGGAATCATTCTTAACAGTTGTTCCCAGACTGGGAAACCAGAAATAAAATCGTCCGGAGCTGAAGTTGTAACATTCAGGACTCTTCCTTTCACCCTTTCTCAGGTGAAGTTACTTGATGGTCCCTTCCTGCACGCAACTGAACAGGATGTTAAGATCCTTCTAAGCTATGAGCCCGACCGTTTTCTCTCAAAATTTTATTCTGAAGCAGGGCTGAAGCCAAAAGCCGAACACTACGGAGGATGGGAAGACGAGACAATTGCCGGTCACAGCCTTGGACATTACCTGAGCGCCTGCTCAATGATGTACCTGACAACTAATGACAAGAGATTCCTTGAAAGGGTGAAATATATTGTTTCAGAACTAAAATATATCCAGGATATCATCGGAAATGGCTATATCGGTGCTTTCCCGAAAGGAAAAAAGATTCTTGAGGATGAAGTTGGCAAAGGCGACATAAGGTCTCAGGGATTTGACCTTAACGGGATATGGGCTCCATTTTATACTGAACATAAAATTATGGCCGGGCTCAGGGATGCTTACCACTGCTGTGGCGATACAACTGCTCTGCAGGTGGAAAAAAGATTTGCAGAATGGCTGAATGGTGTTGTAACTCCCCTGAATGATGAACAGATTCAGAAAATGCTCCGTTGCGAACATGGGGGTATAAGCGAAACACTGGCTGATCTCTATGCGGATACCAATGACGAAAAGTTTCTGAAACTCTCGAAGATTTTTTATCAGAAAGCCATACTCGATCCGCTAAAGGAGGGAAAAGATATCCTTCCCGGAAAACACTGCAACACCAATATCCCGAAACTTATTGCTCTGTCACGTCTCTATGAACTTACCGGGGATACTTCCGACCGAAGGGCAGCAGAATTCTTCTGGAATACTGTTATCAGTCACCATTCATATGTTACCGGCGGTAACGGTGACAATGAGTATTTCGGCCCATCTGACAAACTCCGAAACCGTCTCGATGAAGGTACTACCGAAACATGTAATGTCTATAATATGCTTAAGCTTACCGAACATCTCTTCGAATGGGATGCCTCGGCCAGGGAGGCGGATTTTTATGAAAGAGCACTGTTTAATCATATCCTCTCTTCCCAGAATGCTGAAGATGGTCATGTAACTTATAATCTGTCGCTCGACATGGGTGGTTTCAAGGATTTTCAGGATCCTTATTCTTTCACCTGCTGCGTTGGAACAGCAATGGAGAACCATTCAAAATACGGCAGGAACATCTATTATCATAATAACGATGAACTCTTTGTTTTCCAATATATTGCCTCCGAACTTACATGGAAGGAAAAAGGGGTGGTTCTTAAACAGGATACAAAATATCCCGAAGAACAGGGTTCGAGATTCAGCTTTACATGCGAAAAACCCGTGAGGCTGACTCTTCAGATCAAGTATCCCTACTGGGCAAAGAAAGGTTTGGAAATAATCATTAACAATAAAAAAGAGGAGATAAAGGCCTCTCCCGGTAGTTTTGTCTCGCTTGAAAGAATCTGGAAGACAGGAGATGTAGCTGAAGTCAGGATCCCATTTTCACTCAGGTTCGAAACCATGCCCGACGACAGTAACAGGGTTGCCGTTCTGTATGGCCCTCTGGTTCTTGCCGGTGATCTGGGACAGGTGAATGATTCCGTCCTGCATGATGTTTCGTATGTCCCTGTATTTATGACAGAAAACCGTGATCCATCAGCATGGATGAAAGCGGTTGAAGGAAAAGCCAATACCTTTTTAACCAGCAATACCGGCCAACCACGCGATGTTGAACTGAGCCCTTTTTACAATATCCGCGACAGGAGATATTCTGTTTACTGGGACCTCTTCAATGAAAAAGGGTGGCAGACGAAAAAGGCCGAGTATCAGGCTGAGAATGAAAAGAGAAAAAAACTGAAGGAGAGGGAAATTGACTTTGTTCAGCCAGGTGAGATGCAGCCCGAGAGAGATCATAAGTTCAAAGGTGAAAAAACCACTCCAAGCCGATTTAAAGAGAGAGCCGGGCGTGAATCAAGAAGCGGCTGGTTTTCATTCGACCTTAAAGTGAAACCAAACATCCCTGTTTCAGTAGCTGCAGAATACTGGGGCGGCTTCCCCGGTGCCAAGACCTTTGATATCCTGGCTGATGGCAAAATAATAGCTACCGAAAATATCTCTGACAAAAAAGATGGGGAATTCTTAACTGTTTTGTATGACATTCCCGAAATGATAACAAAAGGAAAAAACTCGGTAACAATTACTTTCAAGGCCCATGAAGGGAATATGGCAGGGCCGGTGTTCGGCGTAAGAACTGTAAGGAGATAAGGAAAGAGCCATTAAACGTAAAATAGATCTCAGCTTCCCGAGATTAAATGTTCAATGAAGATTTTAATTCCTATTGCTATCAGTATAAGTCCACCGATAATTTCAACCTTGTTGCCAAGCCTGTCACCTGCTGACTTTCCGATGCGTATGGCAGTCATGGATGCCAGAAATGTCACGGCCCCTATAAGGATTCCTGCGCTCCATATTTTTACTGAGAGTATGGCAAAGCTAACCCCTACGGCAAAAGCATCAATGCTGGTTCCGACGGCTAATGAAAAAAGAACAAATGTGCTGGTATAATCCTTTGTTATCTCTGTTTCACCCTTCCTCAGCCCCTCAACTATCATTTTAATTCCCAGAAAAGAGAGCAGTCCCAGTGCTATCCAATGGTCAGATGCCTTGAGTGCATTTGAAACAAAAGCACCTAGAAAATAACCGGCAATAGTGAGTCCGCCCTGAAACAAGGCAAGTATAATCGCTACCCTGGTAGCCTGAAAGAACAGAATGCCATTGCGGATTACGCCGATTGACAGCGATACCGCGAAAGTGTCGAACGATAAGCCCAGCGCTATTGCCGTAATTGTAACAAGGTCCATTATTCTGTTGTATATGGGGCAAATATAATATAAATCGCTTCTGAAAAACTTTTGCTTTAGTTGCATATATTTGGACAAAGTAAATAAATCATAAATGAGGGCGGTAATTCAGAGGGTAAGCCGGGCTTCGGTCACAATTGGCGGAAAATTGAAATCCTCAATCGGGAAAGGTCTGCTGGTTCTTGTCGGAATAGAGGACGCAGATGCAGAGGAAGATATTGAATGGCTTTGCAATAAAATTGTTCAGCTAAGGATTTTCGATGATTCCAATGGGGTTATGAATCTTTCAGTTATCGATACCCGAGGAAGCATTCTGGCTGTGAGCCAGTTTACCCTTCATGCAAAAACAAAAAAAGGAAACAGGCCCTCATATATCAGGGCTGCCCAGCCGGACCTGGCTATTCCGCTTTATAATAAATTTATTCTCAGGATCTCTGAACTTACCGGCAGGGAGACAGCTACCGGAGAATTCGGGGCAATGATGGAGGTCGAACTTATAAATGACGGACCTGTTACAATTATAATTGATACCAAAACAAAAGAGTAGATCAGTAAATATGTATATTGAACCAGCAGCTAACCATACACCAAAGAATACGATTCTCTTTGTAGCGACTTTTGCGGCTTTCCTCACTCCTTTTCTGGGATCAGCTGTAAACCTTGCCCTCCCTTCAATCGGAAAGGACCTTCATGCCAGTGCCTTAAGCCTCGGATGGGTAATCAGCAGTTTCATGCTTTCATCTGCTATTTTCCTTCTTCCCCTTGGAAGGATTGCGGATATCATAGGAAGGAAGAAGATTTTTTCAGCAGGAATTCTCCTTTTTACAATTTCAACTTTTCTGATTTTGTTCTCACACAGCATAACTTCTCTCATTGTACTTCGAATCATCCAGGGAATCTCAAGCGCCATGATTTATGGAACGAGCCTGGCCATAATCACCTCGGTTTTTGAAACCGGTGAGAGAGGAAGAGCAATGGGCATCAATATCACCGCAACCTATCTCGGTCTATCAACCGGTCCTGTAATCGGGGGACTTCTTACCCACTATTTTGGCTGGAGAAGTATTTTTGCTTTTCTTCTCCCCTTTGGGATTTTTTCCCTGGTTCTGATAAAGACCAAAATAAAGAGTGAGTGGGCCGATTCTGCAGGCGAAAAAGCAGATCTTAAAGGTTCAGTTATCTATGGCATTTCGTTAGCTTCCTTTATGTACGGTTTCTCGAAACTACCCTCAACAGTGGGTTGGATCCTGATCGGAGCAGGTTTCATAATGGCACTTTTATTCCTGCTGGTGGAAGAGAAGGTCTCAAACCCGGTTTTTGATGTAAGGATGTTTCTCCGGAACAGGGTTTTTGCCTTTTCGGGAATGGCTGCGCTCATAAATTATGCTGCAACCAGTGCAACCGGTTTTTTCATGAGTCTCTACCTTCAGTATCTTAAAGGCCTCGATGCCCGCACGGCAGGTCTGATCATGATATCACAGCCTCTTGCCATGACCCTGCTCTCTCCTGTTGCCGGCAGACTCTCCGACCGCAAAAACCCCGGGGTCATTGCCTCAACAGGAATGGCAATAATAGCTGCAGGTCTTATCCTGTTATGCTTTATAAATGCAGAGACACCTGATTATCTGATTGTTCTGCTATTACTCCTTATGGGAACCGGATTCGGACTCTTCTCCTCGCCAAATTCAAACGCCATAATGAGTTCTGTCGAAAGGAAATATCTTGGTGTTGCATCAGGAATTGTAGGTACCATGAGGATGGTCGGACAGATGCTGAGTATGGGAATTGCAATGATGCTGATATCATTATACCTTGACAAAAAGAGTATTACGCCAGAGACATATCCGGGACTAATCGCAGCAATGAGAACAGGATTTATTATTTTTTCCATTCTCTCTGTAATTGGAATTTTTGCTTCCCTGGCTCGCAACGGCAGACTTAAGACAAATAAGTGATAAAATATCATTTAACTGTTTCAGGCAATCCCTGGGTTCCGGTATCCATAACAAATTTCCAGCTTCCGTCACCCTGTTTTTTCCAGATTGTTAAATATGTTCCCTTTGATATTTTCCCGTCGGACTTCTCAGTATTGGTATAGATACCATAAGTATACCCGAGGTCGCCACTTTGGGATATCATTTCATATGAAG
>CAIPJU010000958.1 GCA_903865465.1 uncultured Bacteroidota bacterium | reverse complement strand
CTACCGCGATCTTATTTATTTTTTTCCTTACAAATATATCGACAGGACAAAATATTACAAAATTTCAGAACTTGACCCTGATCTTCCTCTTATTCAGATTAAAGGTTTTATAAAGGGATATTCCTCTGAGGGACAAGGGCCTGCAAAACGTCTGACAGCTGATTTTTATGATGAGACCGGAACAATAAGACTTGTATGGTTTAAGGGCACAAAATGGATAACTTCGAGTTTTGTACCAGGCGTTGAATATATTGTATTTGGAAAACCGGGCGTCTTTAATGGCAGTATAAATATTATACATCCTGAAATTGAAACCTTGAGTCAGGTTGCCGGGAGGTTTAATTCAGCTCTCCAGGCCCAGTACAGCACTACCGAGAAGCTTAAAAACCAGTTTGTAACTTCAAAAGCCATAAGCAAGCTGATAGGAAATCTGTTAAAACAACTGAAAGAAACCCTTTCTGAAACACTGCCTCCCTACATCACTTCGAAGTACAGGCTTATGGATCTGGATAAAGCTCTTCACTCGGTGCATTTCCCTTCAAACCCTGATGAACTTGAAAGAGCTAGATACCGGCTTAAATTCGAGGAACTCTTTTATATACAGCTCGATCTGCTGAAGTTTAAAACCAACAGAAGTTTGAGATCAAAGGGTTTTATATTCTCCACCGTAGGGAAGTACTTCAATGACTTTTATTTTAAAAACCTTCCTTTTGAGCTGACTGAAGCTCAAAAGCGTGTTATGAGGGAGATCAGAAAGGATCTCGGATCGGGACGGCAGATGAATCGGCTTCTTCAGGGTGATGTAGGAAGCGGAAAGACACTGGTGGCGCTAATGTGTATGCTGATCGCAGCCGACAATGGGTTTCAGGCGTGCATTATGGCTCCTACCGAGATTCTGGCAAATCAGCATTTCCAAACCATAAGCAAATTTCTTGAAGGGCTCGACATAAAAATATGTTTGTTGACTGGCTCCTCAAAAAAAGCTTCCCGTAAATCGATATCAGAATCATTACTCGATAAATCACTTCATATTCTTATTGGAACTCATGCGCTTATAGAGGATAATGTTCAGTTCGCCAACCTCGGGCTCGTCATTATAGATGAACAGCACAGGTTCGGAGTTGAGCAGAGAGCAAAACTCTGGCAGAAAAACCTCCATCCTCCTCACGTTCTGGTTATGACCGCAACACCTATTCCTAGGACTCTTGCAATGACCCTATATGGGGATCTGGACGTTTCGGTTATCGATGAACTACCCCCTGGAAGAGTTCCCATAAAAACTCTGCACTTTAATGATTCCGAAAGAAATAAAGTATATGGATTCATCAGGCAGCAGATAACGGAACACCGGCAGATATATGTGGTATATCCGTTGATAAAGGAATCAGAAACAATGGATTACAAAGATCTGGAGGATGGTTGGGATACAATTTCCAGAGTATTCCCTGCGCCGCAGTATTGTATAAGCATTGTGCACGGGAAAATGACTCCTGCTGAAAAAGAGAGGTCGATGAAACTTTTTAAGGATGGCCATGCTCATATACTTGTCGCAACAACAGTAATTGAGGTCGGTGTCGATGTACCGAATGCCACTGTTATGGTCATTGAGAGCGCTGAGCGTTTTGGATTATCACAGCTTCATCAGCTCAGGGGGCGTGTGGGACGAGGCGGAAGTCAGTCATACTGCATTCTTATGAGTTCTGAAAAGCTTTCAAAAGATGCCGGAAAAAGGATTGAAGTCATGATCAGAACCAGTGATGGCTTTGAGATAGCTGAAACTGACCTTCAACTCAGAGGTCCAGGCGATATGGAAGGAACCCAGCAAAGCGGAATTCCTTTTGATCTCAAAATTTCGAACCTGGCAAGAGACGGGCAGGTGATAGAATTCGTGCGCCGTGTGGCGGAAGAGATCCTTTCAGGAGATCCTTATCTCGAAGATTCCCGGAATGACATATTGAGACTTGAGCTGGTCAGACTTTACGGCAAAAAACAAACATGGAGTAATATAAGCTGAAAAAGTAATTAAAGGAGTGAATTTAACCTTGCCGACCATTGATTCAATTTCCGAAAAATGAATTCCGACTTTTACTATAAGATTTTAGATCTCCCTCCTAATTCATCGATTGATGAAATTAAAAAAGCCTATAGAAAAAAAGTGTTGGAATTTCATCCCGACATAAATCATTCTCCCGAAGCTGTTGATCTGTTTATTGCAGTTTCAGAAGCATACGATTTTCTCATTAGCAATTATGACAGAACTTTAAAAGATCAGGAGGAGTTTGACAAGGCTATGGACGACTGGAGAAAATACAGGCAGGATCGCTCGCAGCACAGAAGTGCAGATTCTACCTATACATCTTATGCCCATATCAGAAATGCAGGAATATACAAGTCATCAAGGATTTATGATGCAGCAACAATAGTATTTAGTTTTCTCGTCTCAATAATAGTTCTGACTTATACCATTTCCGGTTATATATACCGGCTCAACAATCCTATTGCCGGACTGGAAAAGCATGCAGTGCTTTCATTTATATTGCTTCTTATGCTTGGGATGACATTTTTTGTCATTTCGCTGATATATTTTCTGGCCTATCTGGAAGTGTCGGCTAAAAGAAGGAAAAAACGGTCTAATACGGCATGATTTTTGATCTTATTTCAGAATTAAATCGATTGTGATTAGACTAATATTATGATAATTCATAAAAAGAGATGAAAAAGAATATTTCATATGCTCTGACTGTCATATTGCCTGCAATAGCAGTTTTATTTACTTCATGCAATAAAAACCAATCTGATCCAATTCCCTTGAATCCGGTTCAGATTAAATTATCTGCCAACCAGGTTTCAATGGTCGAATCAGGAAATGCTTTTGCTTTTGATATTTTCAGAAAAGTATCTGTTAGCGAAGGCAATTCAGGAAATACAATTATTTCACCTCTCAGCAT
>CAIPJU010000957.1 GCA_903865465.1 uncultured Bacteroidota bacterium | reverse complement strand
GATGCCATTATGCGCGATATGAAGCTTCCTTATTCGGCATTGGTGGCTTTTTCAGGTTCGGTTTATGATGCGGAGACCGGAGAAGATTATACCGAAAGCTCTATGAACAATCTGGGTGGACGGATCAGCATTACAGATGCCCTGAAAACACCTCAGTACAGAATGTTGATTGTAGCGAATAAATATCAGACTGGCTTCGATGAACCACTGCTTCATACGATGTTTGTTGATAAAAAACTTGGTGACGTATCAACCGTTCAGACATTAAGCCGACTTAACAGGACCATGCCAGGTAAAGACACTACTATGGTTCTTGATTTTGTAAATGATCCGGAGATAGTTCGTGAAGATTTTCAGAAGTACTACGGCAAAAATTACATGGCCGAAGAGCATCAGACCAACCCGAATAATTTATATGATTTACAGTTGTCGATTGAAAAGCACAATCTGATTTTCAAAAATGAACTTGAAGCTTACGCGTCAATTTATTATTCGGATGACGACAACATGGAGCTTCTTCAACCAATCCTGAAGGTTGTAGCTGCCCGTTTCCCAAATCTGGATGATGAGGCAAAGACCGATTTTCGGTCATCCATGAAAGGGTTTGTCCGATTATACCGTTTCCTTTCACAGATCATCACGTTTAAAGATGTTGAACTCGAAAAGCTATATATCTTTTTAGTCGGATTGATAAAGCATCTGCCGGAAAAAAAGAGTGAATTGCCTGTTGAGGTTTTGGAACAGGTTGACCTGGACAGCTATAAAATTCAGAAATCGTTTGAGGGAAAGATGGATTTGGTTGCAGAAAGCAATGAACTGTATGGTCTGAATTCAAATGGATCAGGAGTTCCGGAACCTGAAGAGGTAGACCTGTTATCGAATATCATCAAGATCCTTAATGAAACGTATGGACTTAATCTGACGGAAGATGATAAAGTTGACTTTGAGCAGATCAAAGATAAAATTCATCAGAACGACGGATTGATGTCTTATTTTAATAAAGGTAATTCTAAAGATAATATCCGCGATAAATTTGAGGAAGAGCTTGACAATATTCTCCTTGATTTCGTAAACACCAAGCTGGAATTGTACAACAAACTTTCGGAAGACAAGGTGAATACTACTTTGAAGAGACTCTGGTTTAACGAGTTGTATGATAAAAGGGTGCGGGGGATTGCGGTTTAAAATCAAAGATTACATAATATATGACCCAAAAGTTAAAACACAAAATAGAAGCTGCTAATTCCAGCATCAGTATGCTTCTTAAAGAACAAAAATGCAGCTGATTATTAGAAAGAGTGATCAGGAAAGTGTCTAAGAAAGTGACCAAGTAAGTAACTAAGAAAAGACTTTAATATTTAACATGTTAGAAGGAATTATTTCTTTTAATAATTAAGAAAGTAATTAAGAAAGTTTAAAGAAGTTCTTTGCGGGTTAATATTATCTTTTTCATTTCGAGTGACAAGAGTTTTTGACTGATACAATTGATTAATTCAAAGACTATCCATAGGGGCTGTATGCAAATTGTAT
>CAIPJU010000956.1 GCA_903865465.1 uncultured Bacteroidota bacterium | reverse complement strand
GTCCATCCTGTAAATAACTAATAAAAAGATTATACCTAGAATTTTTAGGTATTTTCTGGTATAAATGGGTAGTTGCTGTTATTTATTAATAGTAATTTAGATATGGTGCTTATAGTGTAATGGTTAGCACTAGAGTTTGTGGAACTCTCAGTCTGGGTTCAAATCCCAGTAGGCACCCCAAGTGAGAATAAGTTGAGCGAAACACTCCTTTCGCATTGTATCTGTTAGGGTTTTATCCAGTTCTAACCGTTTATATTCTGTTTCTAATGCAGGATATGCTTTTTCTATTGGAACTAGCCATTCGTTTTGATTTATATGGACTTTTTGGTCTTTTATTGAAAAGTTCTGACCAAGTGCAGAAAATATTTCTCTTTTCTTATTTAGGTCTCCAGTAATAAATTCTTTGCGTGCGTAGCAAGCAAAATTAAATGTTTTTTCTGTTAGTTCCAACCATTTATCAGCTCTACTTTCTGTTTCTTTTATACTGGTTTTAAACTTAACAATCTTCATTTTAATTTCGTCCCTTTCTTTTATAAATGTTTCATCATCAATAAGTTCTCGGTATCTCATCTTTGTTAATGCATCAAGTTCTTTCTGTGTCTCAATGAGCAGTTTATTTTGTGTTTCATATACTTTTGTTCGTTCCTCAATTTCTTTATCATTACTTCTATTTAATATTTCAAGAGCCCATTGTTGAAACTTTGGTAAAATAGTATGTCTTTCAAGTTCAATATCAATCTGGTCCTCAAGTTTTTTTAGTGTCATTGGACTTTTTTGGTCACAAACTACACTTTTCTTCCTTCTAGTACAATGATAATAAATATATGTTTTTGTCTTACCAGTAGTTTTAATTATTTTTGTCTTTTCTGTTGCTGTATACATTGAACCGCATACTTCACATATCATTAGCCCTGTATAAGCAAACTCGTGTGTTTGTGCTCTTGGTTTTCCATCTCTTCCAAGAATAGTTTGAACTCTGTCATATTCCTCTAAGCTAATCATAGGCGTATGGTTACCTTTATATGCATTGCTGTGCCATTCAAACATTCCTGTGTAGAAAAGATTAGTAAACATTCTATAAATAGAACTGTTACCAATTTGAGTACCACCACTTCGTTTTGTCTTTGGTGTAATAAATCCCCATTCTGTGTTTGCGATTTCTCTTATTTGAGGAGGAGTATAGTTTCCAGTTAACATCATATCCCACATTTTTCGGACAAGATGAAATCGCTCCGCATCTTCAATAATAGTGTGCTCAAGTTTATCATTCAAGTATCCTAAGGGGGCACGAGAAGGGAGCCATCCTCTGTCTGCTTTACCTATCATTCCCCGCATACTGTTTTTCTTTAGGTCTATTATAAATTGATTTGCTTGCCCTGTTTCAATATTAAAGAGAAGTACATTGTCATCAGGTAAGTACTCTCTATCAATCGTCTGAATAGATTTTAAGGCACCTTGTTGTAACATCCAACCAAGAGTACCACTATCTACAGGATTTCTTGAAAGACGATTTATTTGCCAACAGAGTATTCCTTGTGCTTCTCCTTTATCAATTCTTTCAAGCATCTCGGTAAATACAGGACGACAATATGGTTTCTTTGCTGTCTTCGCTTCTGTGAGTATTTCTACTATTGAAATACCTAAATTATTTGCTAATTCTTTGAGACGACTTATCTGGTCATCAATTGATTGGACCTGTCTATCTTCGCTCTCAGATGATTTTCTTGCATAAAGAAAGTATGTAATTTTATTTTTATTTTCCATAGTCAATTGTAATTATTGCTTTTGCCGACCTCTATCCACTCATCT
>CAIPJU010000955.1 GCA_903865465.1 uncultured Bacteroidota bacterium | reverse complement strand
GCTATCTCGGCTGCCATATTATAGCTGGTTAATTCGGGTGATCATGTTGTAAGGGTAAGGAATAACTATAGCTGGACTAATACTTTAATGACCCGTTTTCTCCCCCGTTTTGGAGTTGAAACCACCTTTGTCGATGGCCGCGATGCTCAAAAATTCAGAAATGCCATCAGGGAAAATACAAAAATAATATACCTCGAAAGTCCAAATTCGATGCTATTCGAATTGCAGGATTTAGAGGCTGTCACTGCAATTGCACAGGGCGTCATCCGCAACATGAACTGGCAGAGAGCCAAATGCAAAAATATGGAGGTCTTTTTTCAGTACGACTGAAGACTACTGATACAAATCTGGTAGAGTTATTTGTGAACAGCCTCGAAAGGTTTATAATCGGAGTTTTCTGGGGAGGACATGAATCGCTTGTATTTCCTGCTATAACCTATTCGATGGAAAGAACCAGAGAGGGTTTAAGCAATAACTCTATAAGGTTTTATATAGGTCTCAATGATGCAGATTCTCTTATTAAGGACCTTGATCAGGCTTTTAAACGAATTATTTGACTTTTACAAAAGTGAATTTAACGTTCAGAACAGAAGAAAAAAACTGTCCCCTTTCAAGTATATCTTCATCCCCTTCCTCGTAAAACCAGTTAATGGCAAATTTCTTGTTTTTCAGTGAAACATAAGTCAGTTGCTGTAGAATATGAATTAAAGCTTTGGCACTGGCACTATTAAAATATTCAAGATTCAGATCAACCTTCGTAAGTTTGGCAGGTGCTTTTATGTAGGCTTTCACCCATTCCTCAACTTGTCCGTAAAAATCCGTGGCATTTTCGCTTATCGACCTTCCCTTGATAGAGAATTGTCCGTCAGGCCTCAGAATGATTTCAGGCGTATTGCGCGTTGATGATATTTTCAATTCCTCCATCCTGTTTATTTTATCCCGAAATTACTAATTTTTATTTTTCTAACATCGGGTATATGTTTTTACTTGTAATATTTTAATAAAAACTTGCAATAACCCTTTGAAGTACTTTATTAATACCTTGCTAAAGGTGCAACAGACTGGCTGGTGAATTCGCCCTTAATGTATTTATAATATCCTGTAATTCCAATCATTGCAGCATTATCGGTTGTAAATCTGAATTCCGGAACAAAGAGATTCCAATTTTCTTTGGAAGCCTCATGCAACATTGCAAGGCGCAATCCTGAGTTGGCAGAAACACCTCCTGCAATACCGACTTCAGTAATTCCAGTCAGCTTTGATGCCTTAACTACTTTTGAAACAAGGATATTAATGATAACATTTTGAAGTGAGGCACAAAGATCGGCCAAATTATTTTCAACAAATGCCGGATCATTCTTTATCCTGTCGCGCAGGAAATATAAAAAGCTAGTCTTTAGTCCGCTAAAACTAAAATCCAAGCCATTAACACGAGGTTTTGCAAATGTAAAGGCATTTTTATTACCCTGTGAAGCCAGTTTGTCGATAACAGGGCCTGCAGGATATGGCAAACCCATTATTTTACCGCACTTGTCAAATGCCTCACCTGCAGCATCATCAATAGTATTTCCAATAGTCTCCATCTCCAGATGATTTTTCAGGATTATTATTCGTGTGTGGCCACCTGATACAAGAAGGCACAAAAAAGGAAACTGAGGCATTTTCTTTTCTTTTCCTGGTTCTTTGATAAAATGGGCAAGAACATGAGCCTGCAGATGATTAACTTCAATAAGCGGGATATTCAGGCCCAATGCAAATCCTTTTGCAAATGATGTTCCAACAAGCAGAGAACCCAGCAGTCCGGGACCGCGGGTGAATGCAACGGCATCGATATCTTCAGGGCTGATTGCTGCCTGCTTAAGAGCTTCGTGAGTAACAGGTACTATATTGGCCTGATGAGCCCGAGAGGCAAGTTCAGGAACGACACCTCCATAAGCAATGTGAACAGCCTGGTTTGCAATCAGATTGGAAAGAACTTCGCCATCACTGATTACAGCAACTGATGTGTCATCACACGATGATTCTACTGCCAAAATTGTAACTGCCATCAATCCTTTGTTTTTCGGTATATTTTAGGTTATTTTGATTATCGGTTTTTGAATAATTTCAGATGCTCAAATTTATTAAAAAATCAGTTAAGTATTTAATCATTCTCACAGGGATCATCATTCTCCTCCCTACCGTGCTTTATACTCTTGTGCAGATTCCTGATGTCCAGACATATCTTGTGAAAAGAATTACTGGTCATTTTTCAACTGAGCTTAAGTCGACAATAAAGGTAGGCAGACTTGAATATAAATTCTTCAATAAATTGTCGGCAGAGGATGTTCTGATTAAAGACAGTAATAGTGACACTCTTGTTTATATTAAATCATTTACGGCAGGGATAAGAAGTTTTGGTTTGAAAAACAATAAGATAAGGCTGGGAAAGGTAGTGCTCATCAAACCGGTTGTTGCTTTAATAACTGATTCTTCGGGCGTCATGAACCTGAACAGGTATCTTGAACTTCTCCGGAAGACACCTGATGCCTCTGAAAAGAAAAGCAGCAAAATATCGATTGCTGAAACAGATATCCGGGATG
>CAIPJU010000954.1 GCA_903865465.1 uncultured Bacteroidota bacterium | reverse complement strand
ATTCCTTTACTCTGTAGTTGCATTAGTTTTAATTTTTGATTTTATAAATGGTTTTCATGATTCAGCTAATTCGATAGCTACAGTTGTATCAACCAAGGTTTTGTCGCCATTTGCCGCAGTTTGTCTGGCGGCCTTTTTCAATTTTGTTGCTTTCCTTGTTTTCCATCTCAAGGTTGCAACCACAATGGGTACAGGTGTGGTAAATCCAGACGTAATAAATTTGACAGTAATCGCATCAGCCCTTGTTGCTGCCATTACATGGAACCTTATAACATGGTGGATTGGACTTCCATCAAGTTCCTCTCATACGCTTGTTGGAGGCCTTGTCGGAGCAACAGTGGTCAGTTCGGGGTGGAGTGCGGTAATACTGCCAGGAGTTATTAGAATTCTGGCTTTCATTGTAATAGCTCCGCTCTTAGGAATGGTCATCTCCTTTATAATTTCCGCGGTTGTAATTTATATCGCGCGAAACCATTCACCCTTAGGTGTTGATAAGTACTTTAGAAGACTCCAGTTACTGTCGGCCTCTGCTTTCAGTCTTGGGCACGGAGGAAATGATGCACAGAAATCAATGGGTATAATCTGGGTTGCACTTATTTCTTCGGGCTTAGCATCAAAAAATGATCCTATCGCGCTTTGGGTGGTATTGTCATGCCAGGCAGCCATTGCCTTCGGCACTCTACTGGGAGGTTGGAGGATAGTTAAGACTATGGGACAAAAAATAACCAAACTTAAACCTTTTGAAGGCTTTTGTGCCGAGACTGCGGGAGCTCTCACATTATTTGGTGCAACACAATTCGGCATTCCGGTCAGTACTACCCATACAATTACCGGAGCTATTATTGGAGCCGGAGCCCGAAAAGGGGTGTCAGCTGTGAAGTGGGGTGTAACTGCCCACATTTTCTGGGCATGGGTTTTGACCATTCCGGTTTCTGCCTTAGTTGGTTCTGTCACATATCTGATTCTTAATACGATACTTAAATAAAACAAGCAATGGATATCGATAAATTCCTTAAGTTTTTTGTTCCAAAAGACCATTCATTCTTCCCCCTCTTTGAGGAAGATGCAAAAAACCTCATAAGAGCTGCAGAATTGCTTAAGGATCTAATGGTTAGTTCCGATCCGACCGAACATGAAAGAATCTCCAAGGAGATAAAGAATGTTGAGCATATCGGGGATGAAATCACTAACAAAACATACGAACAGCTTAATAAGTCATTTATTACCCCTTTCGACAGGGAGGATATTCACGAACTCATCGGTAATATCGACGATGTTCTTGATTCAATAAATGGAATCAGCAGAAGAATAAATTTATACAAGCCGATAAAGCTCATTCCTGTTTACCAGAATATGGCTGCTTTAATTTATGATGGAGCCAAAGAAATTGAATCTGCAGTTCATTGCCTGAAGGACGCGGTTGCCAATAAGGATAAAATCACGGTAGCATGCGACAGGGTAAAGGCAATTGAACATGAAGCCGACGAACTCTATTTTGAAGGCGCTTCTCAACTTTTCAGGGACGAAGAAGATACAAAGGAATTGCTCAAGAATAATAAGATCCTCGAACTGCTTGAAAGATGTGTCAACGAGGAGGAGGATGTTACTGATATCCTCAAAACAATACTCATAAAGATGGCTTAGCCGAAGCCGAAGACTGAACTTCTGTACAATAACCACGACCTCTCATAATCTAATCTTTCTGATTAATTTATGAGAGGTCGCTTATTTTACAAGATCCTCATGTGTTACCCGTTAATGTCTCTATTTGTAACAAATCTTTATTAATAAGAAGTGATATCGTCATACTATCTTAACATCACTGTAATCTTCCTGATATAGTTTTGCATTACAAATTATTCTGTAAATTTTAATGCCATGGAGAAAACCATTGAAGAAAGAGGAGATACAACAAGAAATTTTTATATTGAGGTAACTCTTTCAATCTTTTTAGTTGTTATTACTGTTTTTTCAGCAATTATTCTGATGGGCCTGTGATTTTAAGATTTGTAACATTGGCATATTCAGAATTCATCTTTAAAAATCATAATATTCCTGAAACCAGTGTGACAAATTGTTTATTCAACAGCTATAAAATTGCATATCAGTTTTATGAAGAAGGATAAGCTAATCGCTCCTGAACTTGAGGAGAGTTTCTGGCTGGTTTCT
>CAIPJU010000953.1 GCA_903865465.1 uncultured Bacteroidota bacterium | reverse complement strand
TGGAGACCTAATGAAATTAAGAACGGCAGGATATTTATTATCCCACCGTTCTTATTTCATCTTTTCTTTGTTGATATCTTGCCGGAGTCAGACAACAAATCTATTCTCCTGTAATAATTTCTATAGTTGATTCCTTTAAGCCTTCTGAACTGGCTGTCAGTGTAATTTTGCCTGCAGCACCTTTAGGCCTGACAATGGCGAGACATCTTCCCTGCCAGCTTCTTTTCATTGGTTGCTGAAAGCTTGACAGATCAGAGTGGTTACCGTTCCCAACTCCGGCAATTTCTCCATTTCCGTTTAGTTTGAAGTTAACCAGGATATCATCAGCATTGGGAACCACATTCCCCTGAGCATCTACAATTTCTGCCATGACATAAGAAAGATCGTTCCTTTCTGCCCTGATGGCAGCCCTGTCGGCAGAAAGTCTTATTGCAGCAGGCTTTCCAACAGTTATAAGGGTCTCGGATGCCGTTTCGGCTCCATTGTCGAAACAAGTGGCTTTCAGAGTTCCCGGTTCATAGGCTACCTCAAATGTTGCCGTTATTGATTTACTGTCATCAACAGCCTGCTGGCCAATAACTTTCCCATTTAATTCAAGCTTGACAAGCTTACTCCTGGTATAGACATGTACCAGCATTTTCTCGCCTTCATGACCTGCCCAGTTCCAGCTTTTAAGTTCATCAGGGAAGCCCCAGGGACTTGTTATTTCTCTTTTACCTGAAGGAACTGGTTTATGGACAAACATTGAAACTTTGTTCTCACGCCATACTACGTGCTGATAATAATATGGAACTTTAGGATTTCCGATAAGGTCGAGATCTCCCTGGAAATTAATAACCATTGGCCACGATTCAGAATTAAAGAAAGCCATCATGTCGGCCATGGGATTTGCTTTGCTGCCTTCAGGCCTTATATCTGTTAAACGGGGAACACCGGTTCCTGCTTCACCCAGGTAGTCCATTGCAGTCCAGCTGAAATTACCGATTATATAATGCAGCTTTTCTACTGCCTGCCAGTTCTCAAGCGATTTAGGAGGCATAAATTCTGAAGCAAATATCACCCTTTCAGGATGTTTCGCATGGTCTTGCTCATATATCAGATATGCATAATTATAACCCAAAACATCGAGAAGAGCCAGATGTGGAGCCCGGTCTTCCCAGGTGCTCTTACCGCCAATCTGAGCGCCCATGTCGACATGAGCTTCTGTTACCCCGCGAGTTTGATCATATTTCTTTACTTCGCCAACAAGGTTCCTGGCAATTCTTAATCCGGAAGAATCGGCAGCTTCAAATATCTCGTTGCCGATACTCCACATTATGATTGAAGGATGGTTGCGATCGCGCATAACCATCGATTGAATATCCTTCCTCCACCACTCCTTGAAAAACCGGGAGTAGTCTTCCACCTTAATCTTTTCTTTTGAACCAAACATTTCTGCTGACATGGCCATTTTTGATTTTTCCCACATATCGAATGCTTCGTCAATGACAACGATTCCGAGGCGATCGCATACATCAAGGAGATAGGGGGAAGGCGGATTATGACTGCACCTGATTGCATTAAAACCTGCTTTTTTAAGCAGCTCCATTTTACGTTCTTCTGCCCTGTCGATGGCCGCAGAACCCAATGGGCCATTATCATGGTGGAAACAGCCGCCCTTAAGCTTGACGGTTTTGCCATTCAGGGTAAACCCGGTTTGAGCATCAAAGTGGATTGTCCGGATGCCAAATGTGGAAATGACCCTGTCGGAGATTTTGTCGTTTACAATGACCTCTACCGTGGTTTTGCAAAGCTTAGGATTTTCAATTGACCAAAGAGCAGGATTTTCAATTTTAATTGTTTGTTTAAAATCCATGGAATTCTTTGCCGGGATTTTTGAATCCATTGATGCACTTCCGGCCACTGCTCCTGAAGGATCGGTAACAGTGAACTTCAGCTTAACAGGAGTCTCCTTATCATTTGTATTATTTACGTTAGCAGTAATTTCAATATCCGCGCTTTTATCGTTCACCTTTGGAGTTGTTACATAAATTCCCCAGGGAGCTATATGAACAGGCGCTACAAGAGTGAGCCAGGTGTGCCTGTAAATTCCTGATCCTGAATACCAGCGGGCATTGAGACCTTCATTTCTGACTTGAACAGCAAGTACATTGGGTTTTCCCGGAGCATTTAAATATGGTGTTATGTCGAACCAGAAGGAGGTATATCCATATGGATGGCTTCCAACAAGCTTTCCGTTAATCCATACATCAGCGTCCATGTAAACACCATCAAACTGAAGGTATGCTGTTTTATTCTTGTCTGTTCCATCGATGGAGAAGATCTTCCTGTACCAGGCTGTTCCTCCGACAGTGAAACCAGTACCCATCTTGCATACGGATGCTTTGGAGAAAGGACCAATAACAGAGCCGGGATTTTGACCCGGAAGGTCCTCGATACTCCAGTCATGCGGAAGATCAAGTTTTCTCCAGCCAGAATCATCGAAAGTTATTTTCTCAGCCCCGGCCGGATTATCTTTCAGGAACTTCCATTCCTGATCGAACAGGAGGGTCCGGGCTTTTTCAGATGTGTCAGATTTTGAACATCCTGTATTGCCAAATATTGCCAGAATTAAAGCGAGAGCAATACTCATAATTTTCAGCATTTTCATGTCAGTTAAATTTGTTTCGGGTTTAGGAAACTTAGGTGAAGTGATAGATATCAAGTTTGGCCAAAGTTACCTATTAATCAAATTCATTTATTAAGAATACCATTTTGTAATCTTAAAGATTCATAATATTTATGAGAAAACAATTAAGTGAATAAAGGTCATTCTTTAAAGCACTCCTTTATAACAATCTAAAATCATCACTATTACTCTCCTTTAATGGAGCTATGGTTTTCTGTACTCAGCTGAAGGCAATTCACTTAATTCACTAGCTGGCTTATCGAGGTAAAAATATGCAGTGGCCGAATAATCATCCATACGATAGAAGTTCACCCATCCGTTAGGGAAATCATCATCAAAAATATTTTTGGGATTATCGAGCAGTGACCGGAATCCAGTAAGTCCAGCGACAGATACCGGTTCCAGCTTCATTTTATTTTTGAATAGTTTACGCACAACATCACGCATTCCTCCTCCGATCTGCTGGATAGAGGCGCTGAAATTCTGATTAAATCCTATAAGATCAGGCAGATGGAATCTGTAGAAGGCATATTGCCTTGCACTATCGTCGGCAACTGTGCATCCCTGGTAGAGATTGGTAAACTGGCCCATACCCCATGCCGTACCTATATAATCCTCGGTTCCGGTTCCATTAATTGAAGGTAAATTCTGGTCATTATCCACATACATCTTTACTTCACCTTCTCCCCACCATGTTTCTCCATATCCGGGATCGGCAATTACCCCCATATTAACTCCCAGAAATCTTCCTCTGCCATTTATTTTTGGAAGGAATTCAAAATCTTTCCTTAATTCCGAACTCTTCTGACGACTCCAATAGGCATGAAAATAGAGAGCGTCATTATCGGGGTTTTCGAGCCTGACAAAATCAATATCAAAAAACAGAGCATCAATATTATACTGGCTTTCATTAGTTATGACCATCTTAGCTCCTTTCCGGAATGGCATTG
>CAIPJU010000952.1 GCA_903865465.1 uncultured Bacteroidota bacterium | reverse complement strand
TGTCCCTACAATCATTCATTCCGAGAATGGTATTAAATGATTATGGCAAAATTGCCGGACAACAATGGCATTGGTTGGGAGAACAATATCAATATGTTGTCTTGCATGAGTTTGTTGTAATGCCAAATCATATCCATGGAATAATTGAAATAAATCGCAGGAATTTTGTAGGGACGGGTCGCGACCCGTCCCTACAACCATCCATTATCAAGATCAAACCGTTATCAGAATTGATAGGTGCGTATAAAACAACAGTATCAAAACAAATTCATCAGGCCGGATTTATTGAATTTAAATGGCAGCGGTCGTTTTATGAACACATAATTCATGATGAAAAGTCTTTTGAAACAATTTCTGATTATATTTTTAACAACCCCGAAAATTGGGAACAGGATAATTTATTTAATTTATGAGCAACAACACATCCTCAATTGTCAGCAAAGTCTGGTCCTTTTGCAATCCCCTCCGTGATGTAGGTGTAGGTTACGGTGATTATTTAGAGCAGTTGACATACCTTCTGTTCCTGAAAATGGCAGATGAATACAGCAAGCCGCCATATAATCGTCAACTCAAAATTCCAAAACTATATAACTGGGAAAGCCTGACCTCAAAAAAAGGAGCTGAACTTGAGTTACATTATGTTACTCTGCTCCGCGAACTATGTACTCAGAAGGGAATTCTCGGCCAGATATTTACAAAGAGCCAGAACAAAATCCAGGACCCTGCCATGCTTGCCAAGGTAATTGATATGATAGGCAGCGAAAACTGGCTTGTTATGGGTGCCGATGTAAAAGGAGATATATATGAAGGACTTTTAGAGAAAAATGCTGAAGATGTAAAAAGCGGGGCCGGTCAGTATTTTACTCCACGTGCATTGATCAGAGCAATGGTTGAATGTGTTCAGCCTCAACCAATGAAAACAATTGCTGATCCTGCATGCGGAACCGGTGGCTTTTTCCTTGCTGCATACGATTACCTGGTTTCCAACAACAAACTCGATAAAGAACAAAACAAATATATTAAGCTTCAAACTTTCTATGGAAATGAGATAGTTGCCGGAACAAGAAGACTTGCTTTAATGAATCTTTTTCTTCACAATATCGGCGATATCGACAGCGATAATTTCATCTCTCCTGCCTATGCTTTAATTGCAGCCTCACCTATTACTTACGATTATGTACTGGCTAATCCCCCATTCGGGAAGAAGAGCTCCCAAACCTTTACAAATGATGAAGGTGAGCAGGAAAAGGATGATTTAACATATAACCGTCAGGATTTCTGGGCAACAACAAGCAACAAGCAGTTAAACTTTGTTCAGCATATCAGAACAATGCTTAAAACATCAGGAATGGCAGCGGTTGTCGTACCTGATAATGTTTTGTTCGAAGGTGGTGCTGGCGAAACGGTCCGTAAGAAACTATTGGAAACAACCGATCTTCATACAATACTTCGTTTACCCACAGGTATTTTCTATGCGCAGGGGGTTAAGGCAAACGTTATTTTCTTCGATAATAAAGAAGCCAGCAAAACCCCATGGACAAAAGAGATCTGGGTTTATGATTACAGGACGAACATACACCATACTCTTAAAAAGAATCCATTGAAGCTGGAGGATCTTAAAGATTTCATAACCTGCTATAATCCTACCAATCGTCACAAGCGCAAAGAGACATGGTCTGATGGTTCGCTGATCGAAACCGAAGCAAGGTCGCTGAGTGCGGACATCGAGCGAAGCCGGGATGGAATCGAAGCCGGGTCGCTGAGCGAAGTCGAAGCGGAAGGGCGTTGGAGAAAATTTACCTACGATGAAATTATTGCCAGGGATAAAACCAGTTTAGATATCACCTGGTTAAAAGATAAATCACTTGCCGATCTTGATAATCTACCCGATCCGGATATACTGGCAGCTGAGATTATCGAAAATCTTGAAGCTGGTCTTGAAAGTTTCAGAGAGATTATGGTCAAGCTGAACTCAAAATGATAGAATAAGTAGTTTTTACATGGAAAATCACTAGTGTCTCTTAAAATATGTTAACGAAATTAGAAGTCCAACTGCAACTGCCAATCGTCATTGGTTTGCTCCACCTCTACAGGCTGGAACAGATCTTTGAGGTTGTCCTTTGCCAGGAGGGAACTTCCCAATATCCTCATAACATCGTATGTGCTCCTGTTGAGTTGAAGCGTTCTTTCAATGATTGCAACAATGCAATATGTAATAATTGCCACATAAATCTGAATCCGTACCGCATTTTCACTATTTCCCCAGAAGCATTTGATGCGCAGGTGACTCTTCATCCATTTGAAGAAAATTTCCACGACCCATCTATTTTTATACAGGAAGGCTATAACTTCAGCTTTCAGATAGAAGTTGTTTGTATAGTAAGTGAACGTTCGTCTGAGTACCGGGTCGTAATAAACAATTCTCCTTATTTCAGAAGGATAATTTTCTGCGTTTCCCTTAGTGGTGAATCTCACGGTCTGATCTCTAAGTACATTATCAGTACCCTCCAGAAGATCTTCTCCTGCAACTACTTCAAACTTTGGGTTTCGTTTTTCCCTAATAACAAAGAACGAATTGATCAACTCAATGCGGTAGAGCCTTTCCAGATCCCAGTATCCACGGTCAAAGATATAACAGGCAAACGGCTCGTAATTTATCCAGTCCATGGCATTCACATCATGAATGGCTGCCTCTGTAATGTTGAACGATACTGGATGGGTCACTATATCAATTTGTGTGTGGACCTTGATGCCAGACTTGGTGCTTCTAAACCTGGCCCATTCAAAAAGAGACATACACAGATCTATGGTTGTGGAATCAAAGGCATAGTATTTACCATAGAGTTCAAACTCTATATCAATACATTTCTTCTGGGCAAGTTTCACCATGTGATAAGCGAATTCTTCAAAAATACGATAGTCACGGAGTTGGTTCACTTTGGACAGTTGTGTCCTGTTGATAGGCGTACGACCAAAACCAAGATGAAAAGATTTCCTGGCGTGAGCAGTGGTAATATCAGTAAGTTCACGAAGGCTGCTACATCCATCCAGCTGACCGAACATGAGAACCAGCAACTGATTCCAGGCTGTCAAACTCCACTGACTTGTTCTGTCCGTGTATTTAGTCATAATCCTTTCGAATTGCCTTTGCGGCAAATATACTGTTACCTGACTGAAAACGAACTTGCCTTGATTCATGTCTGCCTGACTTTATGGTTTCAGTCAAATTTAACCTTTTCAAAAGGCCGACATGGTTTTCGATATGATTGAGTTTGTATGTCAATGTGTTATGAACCAATTTAACTAATATTAAGAGACACTAGTGATCCGGCATGAAATTTGTCCTGAACTTATCAAATCCTCCTGATATGAAAAAGTTCATTGCCTTAATTATCCTCCTGCCCTTATTATCAGTAAACTGTAAGAAAACTGAACCTGAAACTCCTGATTGTATTAACAAGCTGATCAGCAATATTGAACATAGTGTCTTTATGTGTGATACCGGTACAAGTGTTAATGAATATCTGTTTCTTGGAAATCTGGTTTATGTATTTGATCCCGGAAATTGTGGTGCAGATATGCAGGCTCCTGTATATGATTCAGGCTGTAACATAATTGGAGCCCTGGGTGGTTTTGCAGGCAATAATATAATAAAAAATGTTCTATTCAGTAAAAATGCCGTTTACCAGCGAACAATCTGGAAAAACTAAAGTTAAGCATCCCTGTCTGGTTCATATTAAGATATATAACGACAAGTCAAGTTTAGTTTTCATTTCCTTATCCGTTCTATAGAATCCAAATTAAAATTGACAATTAAATATGTTTTCATGAAAAATCTAATTATAACTCTTACCATATTATTAATTTTTTCAGTCTCATCCATGGGGCAATACACTCAGGTGAAGGATCATACTCTGCATGTAAAAGGGATTGCCATTCTAAAACAGGTTCCCGGATTAATTTATGCTTCAATTAGCATTAAATCGTGGTCCAGAGACTATTCTGATTGCCAGAATAAATTAATCTCCAAAATGGAAAAAATTAAATCGTCTCTTGTTAAACAAGATATTATCAAGGACTTAATAAAAATGGACGGAATTACCGTTAATGAAAAGAGAGAGTATATTGATGGCAGAATGATACATAATGGTTTTAATGGCAGTATATCATTAATATTTGAGTCTCCCTATTATCCGGATATATCTAAGAAACTGTTAAATGTCCTCAAATCTGATTCTTCAACTTTAAATTATGACATTGGCTTCAGGTTATCGGAAGAACAAAAATCAAATCTGAGACAAAAGGCGATCATAATGGCAATTGATGATGCAAAAGAGAAAGCCCAGCTAATTGCAAAGTCCTCAAATATAAAATTAATCAGATTAAACTCAATCACCTATCTGGATGATGAAATGCCCTGGTTCCATGACAGAGACATTATTAAAGAAAATACTGAGCTTCCTTATAGGGAAGTGGTTCTGGGCTGTGCCGAGACAGATTTTATCGACTACAATCCTAAGGAGATCGGGCTCATTAAAACCGTTGATATTGAGTGGGAAATAGAGTAATAACTTTGTAAGAACTGAGCATAAAAACAGCATTGGTGAGTTCATTCCTGTGGCAGGAATAATGGAGGGATAATTATTAAAAGGTCGGTGAAGAGGGGTTGTATTGTTCTTATGGATGGGAACCATCTAAAAAAATTTTGCATTGTGACAATTAATGAAGGTTATATCACTTTGAGATACCCTCATATTCGGAAGAGGTAAGGCTATACGGTCAAAGGGAACCCGCTAACCAATTATAAATATTAATTCAGACAGCCCCAATAGTGACATCAATATCTTTTATATTTACAGCTCAATGCAGTTTTAAACATACTTATATGAGAAAATTACTCTTTGGAATATTTTTATTGTGTTCACTTACAGCCTTCTCGCAAAAACCAGATTCTGTTAAAACAGAAGGTTGGGAAAAGATTTACAGGGCAAGCGCCACTAAGATTAACGACCTCGTTAATACAAAACTCGATGTAAGATTCGATTTTTCAAAATCATGGATGTATGGGAAAGCATGGATCACTCTTCATCCTCACTTTTATGCGACAGATTCTTTATGTCTCGATGCGAAGAGCATGAAGATAGATGATGTATCTGTGATTAAGGACGGAAAACAGCTACCATTGAAGTTTACTTATGATAGTTTAAAACTGCATATCCACCTTGACAGGAGTTACAGGGGCGGTGAAAATTATACGGTTTATATTAACTATATTGCTGAACCCGATAGTATTAAACCGAAAGGAAGTAAGTCCCTGTCATTTGCAAAGGGTCTCAATTTCATCAATCCTTTGGGAACTGATAAAAACAAGCCCACTCAGATCTGGACCCAGGGGGAAACTGAATCCAATTCCCATTGGGTTCCGACCATCGATAAGCCAAACCAAAAGACTACAGGGGAAATAAGCATGACGGTACCGGACAAATACCAGACGCTGTCAAATGGAGTCCTGGTCAGTCAGAAAAAAAACAGCGATGGAACCCGGACTGATAACTGGAAAATGAATTTACCCCATGCCCCTTATCTGATGATGATGGCTGTCGGTGAATTTTCGATCATTAAAGACAACTATAAGGGCAAGGAGGTAAGTTATTATGTTGAAAAGGAATTTGCCCCTGTTGCCCGGAAGATTTTTGGACTTACACCGGAAATGATTGGTTTCTATTCACGAATTACAGGTCTTGATTATCCCTGGCCCAAATATGCTCAGATTGTCTGCAGAGATTTTGGCGGCGCCATGGAGAATACTACGGCTACCATTCATCAGGAATCGGCACAACAGGATGCCAGGCAGCTTATTGACGGAAATGAGTGGGAATGGGTCATTGCCCATGAACTCTTTCATCAGTGGTTTGGCGATTATGTTACAACGGAAAGCTGGAGCAATCTGACAGTGAACGAATCCATGGCTGACTTTATCGAGTCCATGTGGGCAGAACATAAACATGGAAAGGATTCCGGCGATGAGCAAAATAATAACGGGATACAGTCTTATCTTCAGAGCGGCAGTGAAAAAAAGGATCTTGTCCGCTTTTATTATAAGGACCGCGAGAATATGTTCGATGCTGTAAGCTATCAAAAAGGGGGATGTATACTTAACATGCTCAGGTACATGGTCGGCGACAGCGCTTTCTTCAAATCATTCGGTCTTTACCTGAAAACAAAGAAATTTCAATCAGCAGAGGCAACCGATCTGCGTCTTGCTTTCGAGGAGGTAACAGGCGAGGATCTTAACTGGTTTTGGAACCAATGGTTTTATGGCAGCGGACATCCTAAGCTAAATATAAATTATGACTATGATACTGCCGCGAAAACAGCTAAAGTATTTATTGCACAGACTCAGCCTGGCAAGGGTTTCAGGTTCAGGGTAGCTGTCGATCTTTACCAGGGTCCTGAAAAGAAGAGGTACTATGTCTGGGTGGATAAGCAGGCTGATACACTTTCATTTCCATCAGCTTCCAAACCGGATCTTGTTAACTTCGACGGTGAAAAGATTCTTCTCTGTGAGAAACATGACAATAAAACTCTCGATAATTTCATCTTTCAATACACTTACGCAGGTTCATATGTCGACAGGAAAGAAGCCATTGACTTTGCTGCGGGGAAACAGGGAACAGACCCTAAAGCCTTCAACCTGATTAAGACTGCCCTGAAAGACAGGTACCCGAACTTAAGAATACATGCCTTGCAGAGGCTGAATACCGGGAGTGATTCTATTAAAAATGTTTTGGAACCTCTCCTTGCCGACATCGCAAAAAATGATCCCAAGTCGCTGGTAAGAGCTGAGGCGATTGCAGTCCTGGGAAAATATAAGAGTGATTCTTATAAACCACTGTTCCTGAAATCGATAAATGATTCTTCCTATACCATTGCAGGAAATTCATTAACAGCCCTTGGAGCAATTGACAGTACTGCTGCACTTCAACAGGCTAAGATCTTATCGACGCAGAAAGTCAGAGGAGCCCTTTCGGATGCTATTGATAACCTGTTGTTTAAATACAGCGACGAAAGTGAATTCGATAACCTGGCCGGTAAATTTGTAAAGTTGTCATTTGGCAATGCCAAATTCATGATACTTAGGCCTTTTTCCGATTTCCTGAAAAGGGTAAAAAATCCGGATAATTTCAAAAAGGGCATCGACCTGATTGTCAGCTTCCGTGATACCATTCCGGCACAATACCAGCAACAGGTTCTTCCTTATCTGAACGGAATGATTCTGAATGGTATTGCCAATTCAAAGCAGAAACAGGGAATGGCTGCCCAGGCAGATTATGTCAGATCAAAACTTCCGGGAAATTCCGGGCCTAAGGTTCCAGAGATTCCTCTTGAAACCCTTCAAAAGTATACAGGTGAGTATAATTTAGAAGGGGAAACAGTCAAAATTTCTCTGACAGATAAAAAGACCCTGAATATTATTCTCTCAAGTGGATCTTCGATGGAATTAGTCCCGCTTTCAAAGGAGAAATTTTCAGTTAAATACATGGATGGAGTTTCGGTCAGCTTTATACTCAACGATAAGGAAGAGGTAACTGATCTGGAAATGACTTCCCCAGGTGGTCAGACTAAAGCGCCAAAGAAGAGATGAGCATGGAATTTTATAATTCTTTTAATTTAGCTTCAATCTGAAATAATTGAATTGATCTATT
The DNA here is from genome assembly GCA_903865465.1 of uncultured Bacteroidota bacterium. Taxonomy (GTDB): domain Bacteria; phylum Bacteroidota; class Bacteroidia; order Bacteroidales; family VadinHA17; genus LD21. The sequence goes on along the minus strand of CAIPJU010000952.1, from coordinate 12,656 downwards.
GTGCTTTTAAAATTTCCCTGGAGAGTGTTACATGAAACACTTTAATAAAAGTCACTTTTATTGGGTTTAATGCATCCATTTTATATAACAAATACATAAATTGCAATGGTTAAATTCGATTATCGTTGTCTTTTGCAATTAATTACCTTTAAAATGTCTAATAAATTAAAAATCATTGCTTTTGCTCTGACAGGAATCATTGTATTCTCATGCACTCATGCTCCAAAAGTAAAGGAAGCGATAAAGGAACCTGTAAAAATTCAGCTAAAAACAGCTGAAGAAAAGTCTTCAATTCCGATTGACACTATAAAAGATAACCTTGTGGCATTCATCGCAGGAATGGCTAATAATCTTCCTAAGGGAGAAGCAGCTTCAAACTGGAGCAAATATGCCAGGGAAATAGACAGACTCTTTGAACGCGCTGATACTTTCCGCTTTAAGAAAATGCAGCGCTGGGCTAAAGGTGAGTTAATAAATGATCAATCCATAAAGACAGTTTTTTATCCCTTTTCGGGCCCCGATATTTTAAATGCAGATATATTTTATCCCGATGCTGATCAATATATTTTGATTGGTATGGAGCCCATTGGATCTCTGCCTGATATTTCAAAGATGTCGCCTGCCTCTGTGAAGAGTTATTTAGGCATGATTAATAATTCCCTGAAGGATGTATTCAAACGGAGCTATTTTATTACGGCTAAAATGAGCAGTGACCTGAGAAAGACCCAGGTCAATGGCATAACTCCGCTGTTAACTCTTTTTATAAAAAGAACCGGCCATCAGATAGTTTCGATTCATCTTGTAGGGATAGATTCCTCAGGTAATTGTCAGAATATTGACAGCATAAAGAATCGAAGTAATATTACAACCGGAGTCAGGGTGGATTTTCTCTCTCCCTCAAAGAATAAAATTCAGTCTGTCTTATATTTCAGAACAGATCTTTCAGATAAAGGTCTTGAAGCTAACCAGGGATTCAAAACGTATCTTTCACAATTGCCTCAGTCTTATAGCTATTTAAAGGCTGCTTCCTATCTCATGCACTCTGATAATTTTAAGATGATCCGTAATGTTATTTTTGATAAGAGTTTAACGATTCTTCAGGATGATTCTGGCATTGCTTATAAGTATTTCGATAAATCGAAATGGAATATAAGCCTTTACGGAGTGTATGTGAAGCCGAAAGATGAATTTAAGTATATTAATGAACCGGATCTGAAGAAAGCTTATAGCCTTGCCAAATACAGACCAGTGCCCTACAGCCTGGGTTATAATTGGAGAACTGACCATTCAAACCTTCTCTATGCCATAAAGGGAAAGCCAGTTACTGCTAAGTGAAATAAACCGATCAGCAATGGTTTTTACCTATCGGGCTGAAGCTTCATCCTTTTCTTGAAAAAGTAATAAGCAGGAATTCCGATAACAACTGTTAATAAAGCTATTGATGATTCTTTTGGCCTTTCGGCAAAGGAGAGTCCAAGTATCAGCAAGCCGGTAATAATATATATAAACTGAGTAATTGGATAACCGGGCATCCTGATAGCATCCGGTTTTTCCCTTCTCAGTTTTATCACGCTGAAGACTGTCAATATCGGAAATATTCCCAGGGAAAACCCCATATAAGTAAGCACCTGTTCAAATGTCCCGGAGAGAACCATTATTACAGCAATAGCGCTCTGAAGGAGAATCGAATTGGAGGGGACTAAATATTTTGGATGGATTTTGCCTATCGATTTGAAAAACAGGCCATCTTTAGCCATAGAGTAGTAGACCCTTGGACCGATTATTATAAAGGCGCTCAGGGAGGAGAAAAGAGCGAAAGCTATCAGAAGAGAAAAAAGTACGTCGGCTGATTTCCCAAAAAGAGTTCCCATTGCCAAACCTCCAACGGAAATAACTCCTTTCATCTTTTCAGGATTGATCCCATAAACGTATAATATGTTTATTCCCAGATATAACAACATAACAAGGCCAGTGCCATAAAGCAGCGACCGGGGAAGGATTTTTGAAGGATTCTTTATTTCGGAACCAAGATAGGTTGATGCATTCCATCCACTATAGGCAAACATAATCCACATCAGGGATAGACCTATGGTCTTCCAACCTGCAATTCCGGGTAAGATTCTGCCTCCCTTGCTGAAGTTGCTCATATCTCCCTTCCCGGAAAGGAAACCGGCAACTAAAAGGGTCACGATCAGGGTTACTTTAAGAATTGTCAGAATACTTTGAATTCTGGCGCCATATTTAATGCCCCGGTAATGTATGAAAGTGAAAATGAGAATAATAAAAATAGCGAGTAATTTTCCGGCCATAGCTGCCGTTATTAATCCTGTCCCCGATAAGGCGGCAGGCAAACTATTAAATGCCCTGAAGAAATACTCGCTGAATCCTAGGGCTGAAGCAGCAATAGGAGCTGAGAATCCAACGATGACAGATACCCAGCCGCTTAAAAATCCAAAAAGAGGGTGGTAAAGCTTCGAAAGGAAAAGATATTCTCCTCCTGCTTCTGGTATCGCTGCCCCAAGCTCACCGTATGAAAGAGCACCACATAAAGCAATGATTCCACCAACTATCCACAGGATAATCATAAGAACCGGATCATTTAATCCTGCCATAAGAAGGCCTGAAGTGGTAAAAATACCTGCGCCAACCATATTTGCAACAACGATATTTGTAGCAGGGAAGAGACCAAGCTGTCTCTTTAATTTTTGGTCATTATTAGTCATAAGAAAATTCAAATCATTTAGGAGGCAATATAACTAAGATTATGATTTGGTCACGTCCAAACGCATAATAAACCGGGAAAAAGATCCCCGGAAAAAACAAACCGGGATTATCCTAATGAATTAATCCTGTCAATCCTTTCTTTAAAAAAGAAATAGTCACAACTTTGCCCCTGGTTCAGGAAATGGAAATATCATTGGCATAAATTTGTTAATAGGCTATAAATGAGGATGATAAATTGGAAGGTCCTGGAAATAATGATTAATAATCCAACACGGATAATATGAAAAGATTTTTTCTTACTATAATTATTTTACCTTTTTTATTAGTCAACAAAAGCGGATTACAGGCACAAACTGCTCAGAATCAACAGAAACAAGTCTCGCTTGATAATACTGAACAATTCTCTATTGAATCAAAATATGTAAAAGGTGAGAATTACCTAATCCAGGTCGGTTTGCCAATTGCTTATAAACATTCTGATAAATCTTACCCCGTTCTGTATGTGCTGGATGGCGATAAGTCATTTGGAATGACCAAGGAGATTACAGACTGGCTGACCTGGGATAAAGAGATAAAGGATCTTATCGTTGTTGGAATCAGTTATGGAAAAGGGAGTGAGGCATGGTGGAATAAAAGAGCCAGGGATTTTACTCAGTTCAAGGATACCGTCTATTACTATTACCCTAATGCAGGGGGTGCTAACAATTTTCTTAGCTTCATAAAAAATGAACTCTTCACTGCCATCAACTCTAACTATCGAACCATTCAGGATTCAAATGCAATTGTAGGCTTATCGTTCGGGGGCTTGTTAAGTTCGTATGTTCTTTTTGCTCAGCCCGATATGTTCAAAAGCTATATAATCATCTCACCTTCATTGTTTTGGAATGGAAACAGTATATTGAAAACCGAAGATGATTATTTCAGTAAACATAAGGAGATGAATAAAATGGTCTATATGGCATACGGTTCCCAGGATGATAATAGATGGGTTATAGATCCGACCAATAAGCTTATAGAGGTCGTGCAGTTACATAAATATGAAGGACTTAAGTTTGTCCAGCAGGTCTTTAAGGGAGAAACCCACATTTCGGTTTTCCCTGTAGCCCTGACACATGGATTGAAAACGATATTTAAACGATAAGTTAAGCTGCGACTAATAAATGAGCGGTTTTCCTGTACAGCGACAATCTGGAATTGAAAATCAATATCATTTATTTTTTAGAAAAACCTCTATCTTAACGAAGAGTGACTTCACTCCCGTAATTAAGGGTATACCTCTATTCCTGAGAGAGTTTTGAGATTTAGTTCATATGGAAACCAATTACTGTTTTATTATTTTCTTTGTCACGAAACCATTCCCAGTCAAGGCCCTGATTAGGTACATCCCTGGAGAATAATGACCCATAAAAAGATCAAGTGTATGGCTGTTTACAGGAATTGTTAAAAGCAGGTTAGCACTGACATCATAAAGGTAAATTGTTTGTATTTCACTGCCGCATTGAATCCTGAGAATATCTCTTACCGGATTTGGATATAGCCAAAGACCCAGATCGGAAGGAATATTTTGTTCATCAAAGAGTTCAAGGTTTGAAGCAACCCAATTCTGTGGAACAGAGTTATCGCTTGCAGGGTCATTAAGCTGAAGGTATTTCCCGTTACCGTTCGCATCGGGCCATGGAGAAGAAGCGGAATAGCTTACCTTATTTATTACATTCCCGAATCCATCAACCATTACAAGAGACTGGCCTGTATCAGATAGATTCCGGGTAAACTGCCCGAATGGTTTGAAACCATATCTTTTTATAAAGGCGGATGAATTACTGGCGAGAAGCAACGAGGAATGGGCTTTGATTGTCGAATTAGCCGGGAACTGATAGACAAATCCTGTCCCACTGAAGTAGATTCCGGTCAGGTCGGCATCCTCATCGCCAATGTTTGTTATCTCAATAAACTCCTGGTCATCACTTTTAAGTGGGGTCACTGAGGAAGGTGGATTGTACATTATTCTGCTAATGACCAACGGGGGGACAGGAACATTGCTGCACTCGGAATATGGCCCTACATTGGTTGTAATCCACTCTATCCGTTTTCCAAGGAAGTTTTTAATATCGTCAATTCGCTTCTGAAACTGGTCGTTTATTCCCCAATGAGAATCATTACGTGTTACTGCTTCTCTTATGGAATCAGCAGTCTGGTCAATTAAAGCCTTAATGCTGGCCAGGTTCAATGGCTGACCCGGCTGTATAAGCTCGTTCCATCTCTTTGAGAGCTGACACCTGAACTTGTCATTATTGAAGAGATCTCTCCAGAACCTTGAGCCTTCATTATCTCCATTTGAGAACTGCCATATATCTGTATGGCTTCTGTCCAATCCCCATAAAAACAAATCATTGCCATAGGTCAGGTCACTATCCCAAACAGGGCCGGCCCTCAGTTTTCCGTTCCTGTCCTTATGAAAATAAGTACTGTATTGATAGGCATCGCAGTTTGAAGCCAGCTCTTCAATAATTATATAATCAACGAAGGAAGGGATATCTATTACAGCAGGGAAACCATCGGTGACCGAAGTATTATTATCAGAAGAAGTTATAGCCAGATATTGAAACTGTCCACGGATATAATCATTTTGGGCATCAGTGACATTTATTGGCTTAGGCAAAACATGTATGTAATTCTGAACAGCTCCGGACATGGATAGCATTATCCAGGCAGTAGGATCGCCTCCCGTTTTGTCTGCTTTGGTAATATACCCCCCCGTCAATGCCTCCGATGAATTATCATTAAACCCGATGGGAATAACATTTACCCTGTTAGCATCTGCCTTTATCTTTTCCTGAAGGAGATAGAGCCCCCTGTAATCGCCATTTATGATCACTTCACAATAGGCTGTACGTGATGCATATTCTCCGATTTGTCTCGACAGGTTATAGGTAATATAATCACGCACAAACGATGTGTCAAATCCCATAGCATTGATTACCCATGCATTATGATCAGGCATGCCGAGTAAGCTTACATTATTCTTTGTATAGTCGTCAGACAATAATGTAGTGATGCGATATTGCTTCTTATCAGGATATTGACTTGATTGTCCCCGGATTTTAATACTTATCCTGCCAGTATAATTGAGATTGGAAGGATTATCCTGATCAGATGGGTAATTTCGTTTACCAGCAGGATTGGAGATAATTTTCATTGTCCCAGGTATCTTTTGAGAATCGGTAATTGGTGCTCCGGCATCCGTAGTAATTATCATTATTGGAAGATTGGTTCCATTTAACAGTTGTGCAGATACTGCCCTGAAAACTGAAAAAAGAAGAACTATGATGAATACAACCTTTCTCATCTTTGGTAAGAAAAAATATAATTATCGCGATTCAGGATTATCGTCCTGTTCATTTTAAAACTTGAAGGCATATGCTAATGATAATATATTCATTGCGACTAAATGCGGAGAGTAATCTACCTGATGGATATATTCAAATTCCATTGATTGCCTTCTGGCAAAATAGTATTCCAATCCATAGGTATATCTCTCTTTATCAATGAATCTGGCAGGGTTCTGAATTGCTTTTCTGTACATAGGGCGAAAATACTCTACATCAATAAACGGCGATAGAGGAAACTTGCGGATGCTATAAAATGCTTTGAATCTGTATCTTCCATGAGCAACAGGAATTTCATCATTCCTGTCGAGGAAATAGGTTTTATACCGGTTCTCATATCTGAACCTGGTTGATAAAGTAAGCCGGCCAATGGGTAATGAACCTTTTACTTCGGCTAACCATAAATGCCGCCAGCGGTAAACATCATCTTTATCCAACCGGTACTCGGGTCTGAAACCTCCGGCAACTGATATGTGCTTTATAATTTTATACGATAAAAGCCCTTCAATAAAATCCTTCTTTACTCTGGATGCATTATTGATAGTTCTGATACTTCCCGATAAGTCAAAACTAAATTTCCTGGATATCTTTAACTCCCCTGAAGCTCCATACCAGATACCAAAATCAGGCTTCTGAGAAAAAACAGTGGAGAAAGAAGCCAGGGAAAAAAATAATAAAGCGAATTTCTTACTAATTGACATTTCTGCTGTACATGGATTTTTACCAGGGTCAAGGTAATTAATTCTTCTTTTCGCAAAATAGAATCGGTAGGAATCAGTAGTAAAAATTATGTTAAAGTTTTAAAGATGGGTTTTTAAAAACAGGTATGTTATTTTCATTGTTCAAGGGCGTGAGTTTAATCGGTTTCTTTAATATCAAAACCTGAATGACATATTATTCATCTTTTATTAAAAGTAATTCTTTTGGTTTATCTTTTTCTTTTTTGAATCGATCCATTCAATAATTTAAGCTCATTTCAGATAACTTTGTCTCCTGTTTTAAAGTTTTGCCTGTGAAAGAGAAGATATGGAATAGGGATTTTGTACTCCTTATATTGTCGAACTTCTTAATGTATATTACTTATTATGCCATACTCTCGGCATTGCCGGTTTACCTTGTCAGCGACCTTCATGCTTCTAAAATGCAGGTTGGCCTGGTTGTTGGAGTCTATACCATTGCTTCAGTGCTGGTTCGCCCCTTTTCGGGATTTGCGCTCGACAAGTTTGGCCGCCGTACGATCTTCCTTTCTGGATTAATAATCTATACCTTTCTTCTGGTTGGCTATCTGGTTGCCCTTTCCATAACTTCGATAATACTACTAAGGTTTGCGCAGGGGCTTACCTGGGGATTTACAACTGTCTCAGGATCAACCATTGCCGTTGATAATATCCCAACATCAAAAAGAGGAGAGGGGATCGGATACTTTTCGCTCTCTACAACACTGGGCATGTCGGTGGGACCTGTTATCGGGTTATTTATCGGGCATCGGTGGGGATATACTGCGATGTTTGTTTCGGGATGCTTTTTAAGCCTGGCAAGCCTGGCATCGGCTTATGCTATTCATCTGCGCAAAAGGTTTTTAGTTGGGAAAAGGATTCAGCTTAAATGGAACAGCTTATTCGAGAGAAACTCAATCAGGCCATCATTGAATGTTCTGATTACAATGATTGCCTATGGAGGTTTGATGTCGTTCATTGCCCTCTACGGCAGGGAGATAGGAATCCAGAATTCTTCGCTCTATTTTCTTATATTCTCAGCAGGGATTGCTGCTGCCAGGATTACTGCAGGCAAGGAGTTTGACAGGAGGGGCCCCCGGAGATTATTAACTCTGTGCCTGATGTTGCTGATTATAGGATTCCCTATGCTCGCCATGGCAAAAAATCCCCTGCTGTTCTATCTCTCTGCAATAGTAATTGGATTTGGGAATGGTGTAATATTTCCGACATTCCAGTCGATGGTGAATAATCTTGCTGATTCCGACCATCGGGGAGTAGCAAATTCCACACTTTACACTGCCGTAGATATAGGTATGGGATCAGGGATGATTTTTGCGGGATTAATAGCCGAACATTTCTCAATTTCAGCCATATTCTGGATCAATTCATTTATATGTGCAGCAGGATTGTTTTTCTTTCGCCTGGTAGTCCTTGGTTATTATGAAAAGCATCTTTCAGTAACAAAGTAAGAATCCACTCCAAAGGTTTAGGCCATCTTTGTGATCTGTTTAAAAATGATTCATATTTTTCTGATTATTTCAGATAGTAATATGTATTATAAACATTCCTGATTCTGTATCGTTTATAAATGTAACTTTGATAATGGTTAAATCAAATTATTGAAAAAATGAAAAAAGTATTCGTTCTGGCTCTGGCTTTGGTTCTTCTGTCTGTCTGTATTGTTCAGGCACAGGAGAAATCAAAAAAAGCTGAGGTACCAGCAGCTGCAAAAGCTGCGTTTGAAGCTAAATATCCTAAAGCTGAAAAGGTAAACTGGGGGATTGAAAAACCAGGAGAATTCGAGGCTGAATTCATCCTAAACGGAGTGGAATCATCGGCTGTTTTCAATACAAAAGGAGATTTCCTCGAGTCGGAAGCTGAGATTAAGGAAGTGGAACTTCCTCAGTCAGTAAAAGCCGCAATCGCAAAAGATTTTGCAGCTTATAAACTCGATGAAATAGAAAAGTCGACCGATGCCAAAGGTGTTGTTGCCTACGAGATGGAATTATCAAAAGGCAAAGAGAAATATGAAGTCTCTTTTGATGCCAGCGGAAAGCTCCTCAAAAAAACCCTTGAGAAAAAGGAAGGGAAGGATAAAGATTAATTACTAAGAGTGTTTCACTTTATTTAATGAGATTATATATTATGAAGAAAGTGTTTTTTATTTTATCAGGACTAATCCTGGCCCTGTTTAGTCTTAATGGCCAGGACAAAGCCAGTGGTTATAAGATTGTTCAGAGGATACACCTCGAAGGTGATGGATTCTGGGATTATCTTAATGCTGACGATGCAACAGGGATGCTATATGTGTCGCATGGAAAAATGGTGAATGTAGTCGATCTGAATACAGGCAAGAGCGTTGCCACCATAACGGATGTAAATGGAGTTCATGGAATTGCAATTGCACAGGAATTCAATAAAGGCTTTATCAGTAATGGCGCCGACAGCAATGTTACCGTCTTCAACCTGAAAGATTTCACTATCATCGGGAAGATACCTGTAACCGGAAGGAACCCCGACGCAATTATGTATGAGCCATTCTCAAAAACCATTATTACCTGGAACGGCCGTTCATCGAATGCCACCGTAATTGATGCCAAAACAGATAAAGTTATCCAGACTATTCCATTAGCCGGGAAACCTGAAGCCTCAGTAAGCGATGGGAAGGGGAAAGTATATGTGAACATTGAAGATAAGAGTGAAGTATGCATGATAAATGCAAAAACATGGAAAGTCGAGCAGACATGGTCAATCAGTCCGGGTGAGGAGCCTAGCGGACTGGCTCTTGACAATGAAAATCATCGTCTCTTCAGCGCAACGGATAAGCTTATGGTAGTTCTCGATGCTGAGACAGGCAAGGTTGTCACCACCATTCCAACAGGTGGCCGTGTTGATGGCGCCGGTTTTGATCCCGGACTGAAAAGAGCCTACAGCTCATGCGGAGAAGGTGTTCTGACTGTCGTTCAGGAAGATAATAAGAATTCCTTCAAGGTACTGGAGAATGTTCCCACTCAGGTTGGAGCCAGAACCATATCGGTAAGTGCAAAGACTCACAGAATTTATCTTCCAACAGCTGAGTTCGGACCGACTCCGGAAAAAACAGCCGATAATCCAAGGCCTCGTCCCACTTTAAAACCTGGTACTTTCACAGTACTTGTTCTTGAACCTGTAAAATAATTCTTCATCACATTACCTTATAGAATTCAGCTCTTCAGATGCTGAAAAAATAAGAAATCCATACGTCAGATAACAAACTGAACGGATGGATTTTTTATTTAAGCTATTTTGAACTCCCTGAATTACTTAATCATAAACAGCAGGAAGATAATTCCGATAATGATCCTGTAATAGCCGAAGTATTTGAATCCGTAATTTTTCACCAGATTTAAAAATACCTTAACAGCTATCCATGCAGTTATGAAAGCAACCACGAGTCCTATTACCAGTAATATTATATCCTGATGTGAAAATACAACCGGTGTCTTCAGCAGATCATATCCGGTAGCAGCAATCATCGTAGGCACTGCAAGTAAGAATGAAAATTCAACTGCCTGTTTCTTGTCGAGTCCGTTAAAAACACCGCCGATAATTGTGGCGGCAGCTCTCGAAACGCCGGGAATCATTGAGATACTCTGAACGAGACCGATTAAGAAAGCATTCTTGTAAGTAATGTTTTCAAGTTCCACTGTCTTGCTCTCCTGGCTGCTAACCCTCCTGTCGATCAGGATAAGAACTACTCCTCCAACGATAAGGGATATCGATACTGTTACAGGATTGAAGAGGTAGGTCTTGATGAAATTATAGGCCAGAAACCCCAGGACGCCTGTTGGTATAAATGCTATACCCAGTTTCAGATAGATGGAAAATCCTTTTAAGAACTGCTTGTAATAAAGCATAACAATTGCCATAATGGCGCCAATTTGAATTGAGATCTCAAAGGTTTTCACAAAAGAGCTTTCCTGGATATGCATTAAGCTTGAAGCCAGAATCATATGCCCTGTAGATGAAATGGGAAGAAACTCTGTGATACCTTCAATAATTGATAATACTATTGACTGGATAATGCTCATCGAAATTGATTTAGGTAACTATTCTGAATAATCGGGGCGAAAGGTATTCATAAAATATGTATCGATTTCGGGAATATGATATTTTAACAATAATTTAAAATGAGTATCGGGAATTTCCAGGCCAACCCGGAATGTCATTGCAAAATCTTTTTAAAAAAATCCAATGTGCATTTGCATTTTTTGAAGCACTGTCGTCATAGGAATTGTTCTTAAAAGTAATCAAAAGTCAGATAATTATCAAAAATCCGAACCATTACCTCAATTCGATAATCAAAAGATGTGCTCCGTATAACTTAATAATTTATCTTTAGATCCTGATAAAAGATAACAATAGTTGGAAAAGATGTTTTAATTTTGAAAAGTTCTATTTATTAGATTTTTACTTTCTGCCATGAATGAAATTAAACATATCATAATTGAGGGAACCTCAAAGACTCCGCAGATCGATTTTAATAATCTCAGTGGTGAACTTATTCTTTCGGGGAAGTCGATTCCGGAGAATGCGGCAAAAATTTATGAGCCTCTAATGGATTGGGTTCTTGAATATATTAAGTCGCCAAAACCCACAACCAATTTCCGGCTCAATCTTGAATATTACAATACCTCATCGTATATCTGGTTTGCCAAGATCATAAAAACCCTGGCTAAAATTACCAATGAAGATTACATCCTGTTCATTCATAAGTATTTCGATATCGAGGACTTTGAAGATATGAATTTAGAGGAGATCAAGGACTCTGTCAGCCAGCTTGTAGATAATATTGGCCCAACAACAGTCAGCATCGGGGTTAAGGCCTATGGTGTCGACGAAAGGGGAAAGGTTTTAAAAGAATCAATGATTCTGGTCTGATTTGGGTGCTGTAGGGCAGCTTCTGTTGATCTCTCCCTGGCATTTTAACATAGTGTTGCTGTTATTTTCATTTGTCTTTTTTCTGATCAGGAAGTCTTTCTAAACGGCATCTGTCAGTAATTCACCATTCTTCTTTTCAGAAAATACATCAATCGGGAAATATGAAAAAATTATCACTTTCACGAAGGAGTTTTATTATGCAGTCTTCAGCAGGAGCTGCGGGTGTGATTCTTACGGCTGCCGGAGCAGCATCGGCAAATCCGTTTATGATCCAGGATAGTGAGAAACCTGCTTTGCTGGGAGGTACTCCGCTCCGTCCTAAAGGGTCAGACCTTGGCGCTCCGTGGCCTATGTTCGATGATGTTGATCTGAAGATGGTCACCGATGCATACAAAAGCAGGAAATGGTCGGAATACAGTTATGCCTCAGGGGAGCTAACCGGTAAATTCGAAAAAGCATTCGCAAGCCTCATGGGGGCAAGTTATTGTGCGGCAACAAGTTCCGGTACTGCAGCACTCGATACCGCCCAGCGGGCACTTGGAATTGGACCGGGCGACGAAGTTATTACCCAGACAAATACCTTTATTGCTACTGCGCAGACTGTTTTTAACCTTTTTGCACTTCCGGTCTTTGTTGATTCCGATCCTGAGACCTTTATGATAAATGCCGACCTGATAGAGGAGAGGATCACTCCACGCACAAAAGCCATTCTTCCGGTTCATATTGGCGGAGCTGCCGCCGATATGGATAAGATTATGGCAATAGCAAAAAAGCATAACCTGCTTGTAATTGAAGATGCCTGCCAGGCTCACATGGGTGAATGGAGAAACCGGAAGCTTGGCACAATCGGGAATCTTGGCTGCTTAAGCTTCCAGGAGGGCAAATCGCTCAGCGGGGGTGAAGGTGGTGC
>CAIPJU010000951.1 GCA_903865465.1 uncultured Bacteroidota bacterium | reverse complement strand
GCTATCTCCTGAAGACCGGGAGCTATGACCGGTCCCTTTTTAAGATCTTCCAGTGTGAGTGCGGAGTATCCTTTAATTCTCTCTTCAATCCATTTTTCAATATTGTCATTCCCGGGTGAAGGTATTTGTTTCTCATCTGCCTTAAAATCCAATCTTCTGGCAAGGTGGAAATAAATTTCACTTTCGGGCATTACCTCCCCCGGCGAATCAATTATTTTTGGTTTAAACTGGACGTAAGGCGACCAGTATGACCCAATAATATCTGATTGCTCAAAGATATCCTTTGCAGGAAGAATCAGATCGGCAGCTGAAGCAGTGTCAGTCATGAACTGTTCAACCACAAGCCTGAATTTCAAGCCTGAGAATGCTTTCCTTACGCTGTTGCTGTCAGGAGACTGGAGCATAGGGTTAGCTCTTTCAACCCAGATCGCCTTAAGCTCCGGCATTTTTGCTTCGAGCATATCTTTACCAAGCCTGGCCATGGAGACAGACCTGCGAAAAGGTTTTTCTTTCTCACCTTCAGGATAGTACGACAATGGTTCTTTGGGCTCATCGAAAATATAGCTCTGGAGATTGGCATAGTTGAATCCTGACCCTTTTTTCCCAATATTCCCTGTAATAATTGCCAGAGAAAGTATAGACCTGACTGTCTGACCGCCGTTAGAATACCGCTGCAATCCGTATCCTGGAAGAAAGGTCACATTACCTCCACTTCCAATAGTGCGGGCGAACCGGGCAATCTCAAGTTGAGGAATTCCAGTAATTATTTCAGCGTCAGAAGGAGAAATCCGCAGCGATTTTTTAAATTCGTCAAATCCTGAGACATATTTTTCGATGAAGTTTTTGTCAATCATATCCTCGTCGATAAGGATCTTAGCTGCTGCAAGGGCCAAAGCGCCGTCGGTACCCGGCCTGGGACTAATCAGAATATCAGATTTATCGGCAGTAGGTGTTCTCAGAGGGTCAATTACAATCACTCTGCTCCCATTGTCGCGAGCCCTGGAAATAAACGCAATTTCCTGAATATTTGTCTGGGCAGGATTTTTCCCCCAGATAATGATTGTATTGGCATTCTCAATATCCCATGGTACATTGTGTTTTACAGTTCCAAGCGTCAGCCTGACAGCCTCAAGACCCGCCGGCCAGCAGAGGTTGCCGTAAGTGGTTGTTGCACCTCCGAACTGCTTCCAGAAGGCGGTTCCAATTTCGTTGGTAAGTCCCGACATTCCACTTCCTCTGTACCACAGGATACTCTGAGGTCCGAATTCCTCCTTTATTGAAGCAAGTGTTTCGGCAGCAAGGCCGAGTGCTTCTGAAATACCGATTTTATGAAATTTTCCATTTTTCCCCCTAATCAGAGGGAATATGATTCTTTCTGCGGAGTGAGTCCTCTCAATATATGATAATCCTTTTATGCAAGGGCCTTCAGGCGTTGCAAGGTTACCTTTGAATGGAAGTATCTTCGTGATAATGTTACCGTCAACCAGCACCCTGAATGAGCAGGTACTGTAACAATTACGAGGACAGGCTGTTAAGAATTCTTTCATTTGTCAATGGCTTATGACAAATGTATCAAATAACGGATAATATGAAAAGAGTTATTAAGGCTGGCTAAATGACACTGAGATTACTTCCCTGTACCCATCCTTTGTTTCCGTCTGATAATCTTATCTCGTACCAGTCCCCTACCTTATCGCCGATTGAGACCTTGGTCCCTTCGTGCAAAACGAAAAGATCGGTACCGCTTGCTGAGGGGGAGCTTTTTCCGCTTATAACAGGACTCATAATTATCGCCTTATGACTATCGTAAACAAGGGATTTATTTGTAATTGAAAATGCAAGAGATAATATGGTAATTGCAATAAATGAGAATGTTGCAAGGAATCCTGTTACTTTATGGCTATATTTTGAAGAATAGAGATATAATGAAAGAAACAACAGGGACATAGATCGG
>CAIPJU010000950.1 GCA_903865465.1 uncultured Bacteroidota bacterium | reverse complement strand
AGTTTCTAATTATTTGCGCATTAATCATCCTTACATTTGTAATGTTAAACAGATGAAAGGGCAGAAAGAAAAATAGAGAAGTTAAGACTGCCACCAAAACAGGACCTTTTTAATACGAGATACTTTGTTTTTTCAAAAGCGGTTGCCACAAGAAATTGTGGCAATCGCTTTTTTACAGCAATCTGTCAAACCAGAACAATTTTGAGTAATGTTCCTGCTACATTAATAATAATTAAGATTATACAGGTCAGTTTCCATCCACTTCAGCCTCAAAGAGAAAAGCGTTATAAGGGTATCTTTTCACATGAATCTTTTTTACCTCTTCATAAAGAAGTCTTCGAAGCTCCTCAACATTCTCCTTGTTTTTGGCCGATATGAAGACCGTTGTACTTGTTTTGTCGGCAGCCATCCACGTTTTTTTGAGATCATCCAAAGAATAATTCTCTTTCACAACGGGAGTGAGGTCATCTGCTTCCTTCTCTGTATAGGTAAAGGCATCAATCTTATTGAAGATAATGAGTGAAGGCTTATCCATCGATTCAAGGTCGCGGAGAGTCTCATTTACAATCCTGATCTGATCCTCAAAACCGGGATGTGAGATGTCGACAATATGCAGCAGGAGGTCCGATTCCCTGACTTCATCAAGGGTTGATTTGAATGATTCAACCAGATCGTGAGGCAGTTTCCTGATAAAGCCTACGGTATCGGACAGCAGGAAAGGAAGGTTGCCAATCACCACCTTTCTGACAGTCGTATCGAGAGTGGCAAAAAGCTTATTTTCAGCAAACAGATCAGATTTACTGAGGAGATTCATTATAGTTGATTTGCCCACATTTGTATAGCCTACAAGAGCTACCCTTACCATCTTTCCCCTGTTTTTACGCTGGGTGGCCATCTGGGTATCAATCTTTTTCAACTGGCCCTTGAGAAGAGAAATCCTTTCACGGATTATCCTCCTGTCTGTCTCAATCTCAGTCTCTCCCGGACCTCTCAGTCCGATACCTCCCCTTTGTCTCTCGAGGTGAGTCCAGAGACCTGTAAGCCGGGGAAGAAGATACTGATATTGAGCAAGCTCTACCTGGGTTCGTGCATGAGAAGTCCGTGCACGCCGTGCAAAAATATCGAGTATGAGATTTGTCCTGTCGAGGATACGACAGCCGAGCTCCTTTTCAATATTGCGAAGCTGGCTGGGGGTTAGCTCATCGTCAAAAATAGCAATGTCGATACTGTTCTCCTCAACAAATTTGGCTATCTCCTCTATTTTCCCTGTTCCAACAAAGGTTCGTGGATTAGGGATGTCGAGTTTCTGAATAAACTTTTTCAGAGGTTCTGCACCCGCGGTTTCAGCTAGAAAGGCAAGCTCGCCAAGGAAATCTTCAACCACACGTTCATCCTGTCCGGGATAAATAATACCCACCAATACTGCTTTCTCAAGAGGCTTTCCTGTATCTATCATAGTTTTGAACTGACGTTATTTTAAAAAGTCCGAAGTAGGAAGTTCGAGGTTCGAGGTTCGAAGTTCGAGGTTCGAAGTTCGTCTTCAGTCTTCCGTCTTTCGTCTCAAAAGACAAACTTCCTGTTATTCTGAAGCGCTCCCCTGATACCTTTTTTCAGGTTTTCGGAGCATCGCATTATCATCTCCATATCATCGGGAAAGGGGACAGGTGTTGATTTCGTCCTGGCAAGCTGATTCTCATTAAGAGCTTTAAGGTCGCCGATAGCCCTCGAAGAGACATGTTCAAAAACCGATTGTGCACCAAGGGGTTCGCGGTTCATTGAAGCACCTGTACTGATCTTTACGACCTCCACATCTCCGTCGATCCGGCAGGATTTCGACTGGTACGATTCAACGAGAGCACACTGGAGAGTCTTATATTTCTTTGTCTTTAAATCGTTGCCGAGAGAATCCTTTACAACATTTCCCTTTTTGTCAAGCACATAAGAAAAACCATCCTCGACCTCCCTTTTAATAAGGGAATCGCGCTGGCTTGTCTGATCGGGACCTACAGCAACATTTTTGAGATTAACATTTATCAGATAATCGACAGTGCTGTTTTTATCGCTGATAATTGAATAATATTCAACCCATTCGGAATTAAACAGGGCAATATTGGCTGGGAGCAGATCCCTTATAAACTCAGGCGGGAAGTTAAGCTGAGTGTTGTTTTTTATTGAAACCAGTACTCTGCTGGTTCCGAGAAATCTGGCTTCTGATATCTTGCCGTCGATACCTTCATATGTGCCGGCATATTGTTTGGCCCTTACAAGTTCAGAGTAAGCCTGTCGGAAGGATTCCTTTGAATTGTTCTTCATCAGCTCCATTGCATCATTATAATAAAATTCGGCAGCACTCTTTTTTGCATTTACCAGGTCAGTAACATAATCAACATATGGGAAATCGAGTTTCTTTCCGTTAGTATTCAATGGAGTCACAGTTCTTACCAGACTCTGGCGATTGCTTAGTCTGGTATAGATCTGATAGATCTCGTCCCAAGAATCAGGACGACCCTCAGTTTTAAGAAGACGGATCCTCTCATTATCCTTATCATTGGCAACAGTGTACGCCCTGGTCAGTACATCGGCCTGTTTTGAATCGCCCGGGTTTTTCAGGAGTTTTTTCACAGCCAGTTCGATTGAAGCATCGTAATTACCTTTCTCGAGCTGTTTTTTCGATGAGCCGCAGCCAGCAAGTAAAAGGATAACAAAAAAGGATAAAGTCAGAAGTTTTTTCATATCGAAACCGGTTTAGTTTATTCTGTTAGAATGAATAAAAGACAATTTTTAAAATTTAAAGTTCATGGGAATTGAATATCTGACCCTCACTGGTTGTCCGCGCTGCATACCCGGGGTCCATTTAGGCGATTCGGATATCACTTTAACGGCTTCTGCATCGAGAAGAGGGTGCACACCTTTCACGATCGTAACATTGCTTACCGAGCCATCCTTCTCAACAATGAAAGTAAGGAAAACGGTTCCTTTAATTTTGTTCTCAACAGCAGCAGGCGGGTAGGATGTTCGTTTCGCAACCCATTCGCGGAATTTTGTAATATCTCCCCCTTTAAATGAAGGCATAACCTCAACAATGAAGAGAGGTTCATCGGCCCCGGTGCCATCTCCCCCGGTCAGGTCGTCGCCGCTGCCTGCAAGCACTGCTTTATCATTATCTTTATCCTTAGCCGCTGCAACCTCATCGTTAGTAGGTGTTTGAGGCTCATTGGGAAGGATTGTATCCACGACCACAGGCGGAACATACTTAACCAGCTCCTGCATGCGGGCTGCTTCTGGTGGCGGTGGAGCTGGAGGTATAATTATTTCATCGAGAGGCGGCTGGAGGTTTTCCATACTAACCTGTACAAAGCCTGCACCTGCCCGAATGACTTTATCGGAGTTTCCCTGAGAGAGGAAAGGGATTACAACTCCGGCGACGACGAGGAGCGAAGCTATTATGATACCGGTGATAACAGCCGAGTTATATTTCTTACGTATGAAGTAGGCGCCATAGTCCCTGTTTCGGTTTTCGAAAAGCAGGTCATCGAAGTCGAGCCGGTGCCTAAGGTTGTCCCACATCTTTCAGGATATTATTATTCTGCTTTTATAAGCTAGTTAAATACAGTTTACCAAACAACAAAATTAAAACCATGAGCTCACTCCGAAAAGCCTTTTATACCCCTAAATCCCCCAGAGGGGACTTTTAAACTTGCTGATTTTCAATTGTTCCCTTTTCAGGAATCGGGGGTAAAAACAATTGAAAACAAAAACTCATCCTTTTCGGAGTGGACTCAATCAATTAATGTCAATTATAATGCCAGTTTTCGAAGAATCACGGAGTCAGTTAAAAATGACATTTTACTGAGCGCGGACAAAATTACAAATAAGTGGCTTTTTGCCAAAACTATAATGAGAAGGAATGGAAGGAGTTTTAATATTATCAAATTTTTTTTACATTTGCTGTCAGAAAGGCTATTTTAGTCTTCCGCAAACAAGTTCTTTTACCAGGGGGTTTAGCTCAGTTGGCTAGAGCGTGTGACTGGCAGTCACAAGGTCGGGAGTTCGATTCTCCCAATCTCCACAGAAAGCTACCTCAGGGTGGCTTTTTTTGTTGGATCTGCTGGGGAAAAATTCTTTTTAACCGCAGAGGGCGCAAAGGAGTAAATCCTGAGGTCGCAGAAGAGGGTACACAGAGAGGCACGGAGTTAGCACAAAGAGACACAGAGCACCTTTGCGGCCTCTTCAGCTTTCACTACTTCTACAAATATTGTATTAGACCGGTGAGTGAACCAGGTGTTTTTACAAGGTATTTAACTCATAAGTAAGCATCTGTTGAACTATTTTGAAGCATCCGTAGTCTTAATTAATTTGAATTTATTTTTTCTGGTCCGGTATTATCGGAGTCCAATGGTTTTAATTTGACTTTGCAGATAAAATGAATTAATATCTTTCTTAGGGCAGAAACCGGAAAGCCTGAAAAATGATGAAGTTGCTCTGGATATTGTTATCACTGATAGTTCCAATTCTTGCAGGATTACT
>CAIPJU010000949.1 GCA_903865465.1 uncultured Bacteroidota bacterium | reverse complement strand
ACTGAATGGCTGAAATCCTCTTTGTTGACAGTCACCACCTGAGTGTTCGCAGCAGGGATTACCCGGTTGTAATCAGGGAATTCTCCATCGATGAGGCGCATGACCATATACGAGTCACCCCGTTTAATAACAGCACTGTTATCCATAAAACCAAACAGCAGATTTCCACCTTCTTCATCTGTTATTTTCTTTAATTCAGAAACACCTTTTTTCGGAAGGATGACACCTTTCAGAAGTTCCGGTCCTGCGGTCCCCATGAGATTACCAGAGGCAATAGAGAGACGATGGCCGTCTGTGGAAACCATTTTAAAACAATTTGAACCATCAGGACGGATCTCCACTTTAGTAAAAATTCCATTGAGATTATATTTTGTTTCATCATTACAAATGGCATACGAAGTTTTTTCAATCATTCTTCGCAACAATGTCGTTTCAATTTCAAAGATATTTTCTTCCTTTACTTCAGGAAAATAGGGAAATTCATCTGATGATAGTCCAACAATATTAAATTGAACCTTCCCACACTTTATCTCGACCCAATCATTATCTCTCGTTAAAAATAGAATTGGCTGATTCGGAAGCTCTTTGACTATTTCATACAATTTTTTTGCTGAAACAGTAATTTTTCCTGGAGTAACAACTTCAGCTGTATAGCTGCTTTTCATTCCTACTTCCAGGTCCGTCGCCGTAACAAAAAGGAACGTTTCAGTAGCTTCAAGAAGAACATTCGATAAGATCGGCATTGAAGTTCTTTTCTCAACAATACCCTGAATTTTTTGCAACGACTTCAGGAATTGCTCTTTATCAATTTTGAATTCCATATACGCCTCCCCATTATAACTGATGGTATGTTTTATTATTTAAAACCTTTGTAGTAGATTGTTGGTCCTGTGGAAACAGGGGATAATCAGGTAACAAGTTTATTTGCAACAAACAATTGCCATCGAGATACTGTGTATATACTCGGATCAATTTATCATTTTTACACAGCTGAAAAAAATACCAACAGCTGTTAACAGGGAATTAACAGGTTATCCTTATTTGAGTATTATTTTTTTTATTTCATCAATAATTTTTGAAAGTTTTGGTTCATCAGCCAGATTATTTTCAACTTTTTTGTAGGAATGTATAACGGTCGAATGATCTTTACCACCAAACTTTAATCCTATGTCGGGATAGGATGATTTTGTCATATCCCGACATAACCAGATTGCAATTTGGCGTGCATGCACAATATTTTTTAATCGTTTTTCGGACTTTAGGTCAATAAGCTTAATATCAAAATAATCCGCAACAGTTTTTTGAATTAATTCGACAGTTATTTCCTTATGCTTGTCTCCAAGAATATCCTTGAGGTTCTCTTTCGCCATTTCAAGAGTAATAGGAATATTCTGAAGACTGCTGAATGCTCCGAGCCTTATGAGCATTCCTTCAAGTTCACGAATATTTCTAGTACCACTTGAGGCAAGAAAATAATAAACATCTTCCGGAAAAAACACTCTTGTCACTTCAGATTTTTTTTTCAAAATAGCAATCTTTGTCTCAACATCAGGTGGTT
>CAIPJU010000948.1 GCA_903865465.1 uncultured Bacteroidota bacterium | reverse complement strand
CCCCGAGATGTCGGATATTGCTTTTAATGAAAGTTGCGGTTCTGTTGACGCCTGCATAGCTTCAAGGGAATTTATTATCAGGTTTATTATTACATGTTCGACCAGCTCCAGGTCAGCTTCAACAGAGAGATCTTCAGGTTCTACTTTAGTTATACAGGACAGACCCTCTTCCCTGAACCTGGCCTGAAAAAGAGCAGTAATACGATCAAAAAGCTCCTTTATCAATATTCTCCGAATATTGGTTTCAGGTAGCTGGGTAAGGCTCCTTGTTGCATTTACGAAATTGATCAGGGCGCCGGTACGCGATTCTATCACCTTAAGGCTATGATGGATGTCTCTGCTGACATCTTCCCCTATTCTATCGGGTTTTAATATATTGCCCGATTCGTCCTCAAGCATCTGTTTTGTTATTCCTGCCAGGTTTGTAATGGGAATTGCTGAGTTTTTTATCTCATGCGAAATTATCCTGAAAAGGTTTTGCCATGTTTCAATCTCCTTGTTGAGAAGTTCGTCTTTTTGTCTTTTTATCTCTTCCTTCTGTTCTTTAAGCTCCTGATTTTGAATGTCGAGTTTCCTGTTCTGCAGGTCAAGCTCTGATTCGAAGCGAAAATTCAAGATTTTCAGATAGTAGATATTCGAATTTATAAAGAAAAATATTGTAATGTGGGCCAATTTGTAGTATGGGTAAAAGGTTTTGATCCTGTCTATTATGGGAAAATATACCTCACCGAAACTGATCATAATTGTATCGATAAATACAACAAGCAGAAAGTAAAATAGCAATGATATCCAGAGCAGGATCTTTTCATTTTTCTGATCGAGCAGCAGCTGGGGTATCACCGATAAAGCAATCAGGACATAGGGGTAATAGGTATATCCCTCTTCTTCAACATATCCAATGAGGGTAGGTCCCAGGAGAAATACAACAGGGGGAAGAAAGATAAGCGACAGCCTGCTCAGCCTTGTGAATCCGGCCATGGCAAGAAGAAGGTTCAGCAGGTTAAGACCCATGGTAATGGCAACCCTAAGCGTTCCGAAATATAAAGTATCATGGGTAAATTTCTGGGTAATGATTGTGACAGCAAGCAAAAGAAACGCTGTTAACAACATTATGAAATTAAGCTGGTTGCTGAGGATAATGGCTCTGCTGATTTGTTGTCCGTTATCTTTGTGGGTTCCCAGATAGGATATATATTTCCAGATCCTTTTCATCCTGTTATTGCTTAATCAGAAGCTGTAAAGTTACAGCTGCCTGTGTTTTAAAACATGTTTTCAGAGAGGTTCTCCGATCCGAAATAGGCAATCTTCCTGTAAAGGGTACTTCTTGCTATACCAAGTTCTGCTGCTGCCCTTGAAAGATTTCCTCCATGCTTATTGAGTGCCTCTTTTATTGCTTTCCTCTCATAATCTTCAACTTTGATGGCGATCTCCGGAACAGTCTGTTTTGCAGCCTGCCTGTTTGTAAAAGAGAAATCGGCAGGGTCAATTTTTTGGTTCCTGCAGAAGATCACAGCCCGTTCAATCTCCTGCTCCAGTTCCCGGATATTTCCCGGCCAGTTGTATTCCATCATCCGCCTTTGGGCATTTTCACTGATTCCCAATCCCTCTTTTTCATACTGACGGCCAAAATTCTGAAGGAAATAGGCCGCCAGAGGTTCGATGTCCTCCTTCCTTTCACGGAGCGGAGGGAGAGAAATTTCCACTGTATTTATCCTGTATAGGAGATCCTTTCTGAACATGAAGTTTTCGGCCATATCATAAACGTGCATATTTGTTGCCGATATGATCCTTACATTTACCTCCCTTGCTATATTACTTCCAAGCCTTACAACTTCCCTTTTCTGAATGGATGTGAGAATCTTAGCCTGAAGCGGAAGAGTCAGGTTCCCTATTTCATCGAGAAATAATGTACCTCCCGATGCAGTTTCAAACCTTCCTGCTTTCTCCTCCCTTGCATCGGTGAAGGCCCCCCGGGTATGACCAAAAAGTTCGGATTCAAAAAGAGTATCAGGAATAGTGCCCAGATCAACATGAACAAATGGGTTCTGAGACCTCATCGAGAAGTGATGCAGAATATTAGCAACCAGCTCTTTCCCTGTTCCCGTCTCGCCGGTAATGAGCACACTGGCATTGGTGGGCGCTACGGTTTTTATAATATCTGCGATTTTTTCCATCGATTCAGAACGGCTTATTATGGAAGGTGCTTCTGAATGAGGATGCTCATTATTTGTGGAATTATGACCCTGTTTTTTTCCTGGTTTTTGTGATGAAGCGGCTTGAATAATATTCTGAACAGAGGTGACAAGCTGAGATTTGTTCCATGGTTTTATGAGAAAGTCAGATGCTCCTTTCTTCATTGCCTGTACTGCAAGGTTTATTTCGCCGTAGGCAGTTGTTGTCAGAACCTTGGCATTACTGTCGAAGATAAAGATCTTGTCGAGCCATTCCAGCCCCTCTCTTCCCGACGTGTCTCCCCTGTTGAAATTCATATCGAGGATAATGACATCATACTTTTTTGCCTTAAGATATTGCGGAATTAGCTTTGGATCGTCGAGAGTATCGATCCTGGAAAAAATTCCTCTGAGTACAAGCTTTGCTGTAAATAGTACGTCATTGTCGTCATCGATAATAAGCAGGCTTTTCTGATTTTCTTCTTTCATCTGAAAGGAATTGGAAATGGATTCCCTGAATTTGTTTAATAGTAAAGATAAGAAGTGATTCATTATGAATCAATGGTATGTAGCATTTTGCTACAATAATAATTACTTATTTATTATTTTATATTGTAACAGATAGTAAATCAATGATTAAGAATAAGGGCATGCTAATTGCTTATATTGAGGTATCGCTATTGGCCGGGAGAAAGAAAGTTAAAGCTTTACCGGTTCGTAACGTAATGAATACCTAAATATCATTTAAATAACAGTATTAATCTTAAATCTAAAAAACTAATTTTATGAAAGCTCTAAGGTTTATTCTCGTATTCATGATTTTTCAGGCACTGATATCATGTAACAAAGAAGAGAGGGAAATGTCTGTAATGCAGTCAGATAAAAGTCTAAAATGCAACCCGGAGGCCTCCCATGGCTCATTGAAGATAGCTGTATTGTCGGATCTTCATTTTATGGACCCTTCATTACTTAAGTCAGACGGATCTGCCTTCCAGATGTATCTTGCCCAGGATCCCAAGTTACTTGAGCAGAGCGGAGCAATCCTTCACCAGATCTTTAATAACCTGTTGAATGAAAAGCCTGACCTCTTGCTTATTTCAGGTGATCTTACGAAAGATGGTGAACTTGTAAGTCATAAGAATCTTATAAAACAGCTGAAGAATCTTGAAAGAAATAATATTAAAATCCTTGTTG
>CAIPJU010000947.1 GCA_903865465.1 uncultured Bacteroidota bacterium | reverse complement strand
CCACTCTTTGCTTGCAAAAATGTCGGCAAGGATGCGATTTTTAATATTTTCAGGGTAATTCAGTTTATCAAAATATTCTGAAGGCTTAAAGCTTATCAGAACGTTCCCCAGGTCGAAAATAATATTTTTAATCATTCAGGATATTCTTCATACTAATTGGTTGTCCGGTGGATTCAAGAACATTCCACCATAACTCCCCTTCAACATCAATCTTCTTCCTTTTGGCCACAGCCATAGGTATTGGCATTATTGTAAACTGGTCATTCCAGTAGCCTACAACAAAATCAGTTTTTCCAGCAAGAGCACAGTGTACTGCATTCTGAGCCAGCAGATTGCAGAATTTACTGTCGTTGGCATTTGCAGGTGCGCTTCTGATTATATAACTTGGATCGATATATTTTATTGAATGCGGAAAACAGGTTTTATTAAATTCTTCACTTATTTTATCTCTAAGATAAGTGCCAATATCTTTATTCCTTATGTTTCCTGATGCATCTTTCTCCTTACCCGAAGCTGTAAAGAATTCCTGGCCAGCTCCTTCTGCAACCACAATAACAGCGTGTTTTCTCTTTTCAAGACGTTTCCTTAAGATTGTAAGGAAGCCATTCTCTCCTTCGAGGTCGAAGCTGATTTCTGGTATCAGAACGTAGTTGACCTCCTGGATTGACAGGGCAGCACTGGCCGCAATAAAGCCTGAATCGCGCCCCATAAGCTTTATAAGCGCTATCCCGTTAAATGCGCCAGTTGCCTCATTATGTGCATTTCTGATAATATCATTGGCTATCGAGAATGCTGTTTCAAAGCCAAATGATTTTTGAATAAGATCGATATCGTTATCAATTGTCTTAGGGATTCCGGCAACACTAATCTTAAGATTACGCTTACTTATTTCCTCCCATATTGCATGGGCGCCACGTAAAGTCCCGTCCCCGCCAATGCAGAATAAAACATTGATATTCAATATCTCAAGTGTATCTACGATTTTTCCGATGTCCTGATTTCCTCTTGAGGATCCGAGAAAAGTGCCCCCGGTAAGATGAATATCTCTTACCATTTCGGGGCTAAGCTCAACCACAGGATGTTCATATTCAGGAATAAATCCTTCATATCCATACTGTATTCCTAAAACGCGGCTTATCCCATAACGATAGAAGAGTTCATTTACCAGACTCCGGATCACATTATTGAGTCCCGGGCAAAGGCCTCCGCATGTTACAATAGCGACTTTGGTTTTGGCAGGACTAAAAAATATATTTTCCCTTGGGCCGGCTTTTTCAAACGAAACAGGCTGAACACCAGCTTCTGCACATGAATTGAAATTCTCTAATGATGTGTCAAAAATAATTCTTTCGGAATCATTCACAAACCTGTAAACAGGATTTTCCCTGCGATGACTGAATTTTAGCGGGGAGCCTACACCTCCCTTTCCAAGTGAAGTAACAAGGAAATCCGCATATTTCATATTATTTGTTTGATTCTTCCTACCAATCCATTTTCGAGCATTACTTTAATTCCGTGCGGGTGAACCGGTGATGATGTAAGAACTTCTTTTACCGTTCCGCCGGTCAGCTTACCTGTACGTTTATCTTCCGTCAACTCTACCATCACCTCTAATCCAGGCTTAATTTCTGATCTGTGTGTTCCTTCCATGACAAGTATCTTTAATAAGTTATAGGGTTATTCTTAGGTTTCTTCAATTGGGTTGCAATTATATAAAAATATCAAATAGCCTGAGTTAAATATTTTTCTTTTTTGACAAAGTTATAATTCATGGTATCGTGAATCTTGTTTTATGATAAATGTTCAGGTATAAAAGTAGATGATTAATATTCAAAGGAACGTAGGAAGATTGATTATTTACCTGTAGGAGGAAAGCTAATTAAAAAGTAGGAAATACCTTACATAATTTTAAATTTAAATATTATTATATTCATTCTTAACCTGCTGTGCCCCTGATTTTTACTTTTATTCTGTACAATCCCTTACTGGCGGTGATGTACAGATTTTTCATATCCTTTCCTCCAAAACAGACATTTGCGGTCCACTCTTCCGGGACAGGAATATTTCCAAGCCGCTTACCGTTTCTATCAAATATTGTTACACCCCTTCCGGACAGGTATATGTTACCTTCAGAATCAATTGTCATTCCATCGGAACCCATTTCACAAAACAGTTTTTTATCCGAGAGTGTTCCACTGGGATTTATTGAAAAGGAGTATGTCTTATTACCTGCTATGTCGGCCACGAACAAAATTTTACCATCGGGTGTACCTACAATTCCATTTGGCTGGATTAGATCACTTACAACTCTTGTTATATTTTTATGATCGGGAGATAAATAATATACGGCCTGGCAATCCTGTGGCATTATAGAATGATCCCACCACGTTCTCTTATAAAAGGGATCGGTAAAATAGATCCCGCCGTCAGGCGTAATCCAAAGATCATTTGGCCCGTTTAGTACTTTATCATTAAATTTTGAAGGGATTTTCGTAACCGTTTTGTCGGGTTTTATCATCCATAGCTCATTTTTTTCATCGGCACAGGACCATAGGTTTCCTCCTAGATCGAAGGATAATCCATTGGAATGGCCGGAGGGTTCCAAAAAAGTCGAGAGACCTTTGGTGTCGCTCCAGATCATAATTCTGTCGTTTGGCTGGTCAGTAAAATAGAGATTCCCTTTTGAATCTGCAGTCGGTCCTTCAGTAAAGGAAAATCCCCCGGCAATCTTTTCGGCCCTGGCGCCTGGTTCAATAATATTATCAAGGCCGGCCTGACCGAATGTATTTAAAATGGCAATAAGCGGAACAACAATAATTAGTCCGGTCCTTTTCATGAAAGCTTTATTTAATTATTTGAATAAAAAGGCATTATACCAATTTATGCTAAAAGATTATTTTTTAGTCTTGCAACATAATTATCAATTTGTTCCGGCATCTCAAATCCTGCTATTATCATATCAACTGTTCCAAGTCCGAGAACATATTTCAACGAAGCTTCTATTTTTTCAGGATCAGTTCTGAAACTGCCATTTCCGGTAATTTTCATTCCGATTACACCTTTTCCCGCTTTATGAAGCCTATCTATAACAGCTGCTACCTCAGCAGGTTCCTTATGGTCCATTGATTCTCCCCAGGGATTTATCCGAACATGAACCACGTCAACCCATGAACAATTTACACAGGCTTCCATTGCTTCAAGCGAATGAACAGAAACCCCATGTGCACGGATAATTTTTCTGGCTTTAAGATTTTCAAGAATATCCATCTGCTGCTTCTGGCAATCAGTCCAGTTTTTATCAGTCATGCAGTGGATCTGCACCAAGTCGAGATAATCGGTATTCAATTCCTTACGGAAACGGTCAACTGCCACATTAGCATCCGGCCTGTCAGGCTCAGGAATACCAGCCTGTCCGACCCATATTTTGGTACTCAAAGTATATTTTTCGCGTGGAATTCCTTTAAGAGCGCCTGCAGCATATTGATGAGTACCGTAGCTGTCGGCACAATCGAAGAATCTTATCCCTTTTTCATAAGCCTGTCGGATCATTGACTCTGCCATAGCTGCCCGGGTTATGTTAGAAACCCTGTTATATCCGCTGAATCCTGTACCCATTCCAAGAAGAGTGGTTTTTAGACCGCTTTTGCCAAGCGCTATAAGCTGAAACGGATCATTGTTAAGTCCAGGCTTTAATTCCGGTATGACGAAGGCTGTTTTTCCAAGAAGAACCGTACCGGCACCAGCAGTTACAGTTGTGCTTACAAATTGCCTGCGTGTAAGTTTATATCTCTTCATGATATTATTTTATAAAGAATTTGTTCTTATTCAAGTCCAAGTTGTTCAATAAGTATACCCGGTGATACTGGCCTACCATTCCTTGTTGCAACTCCAGTTACTCTGGCATTAATAATATGCCTTCCGTCGGGTACCCGAAAGATATCCTGTTTGAACACCAGCCTTGCGTTTCCTTCCCTTTCAACCGAAACACATACATTGAAACGGTCACCACTTCGGAGAGGAAATTTGTATTCAATTTCAACCCTTGTAACTATCAGATCGATACCTTCTTCATGTAAACGGGAAAAACTTATGGCACGCGAAATAAGATATTCATGCCTGGCATGTTCAAGATAGTGCTGGTAATTAGCGTTATTGACAACACCCTGAATGTCGCATTCATAGTCCCTGACTGAAAAACCGAGACTATAGCTATGATCTTCTTCTTTTATAAATATCTCTTTACGATTCATATCCTTATTAGCTGCCAAAATAACAGATTACAAATTTAATGCAAGATAAAAATAATGAAGAAATTCAAAACTCCGATTTATTAACACCAGTCATAAGGCAGTAATAAAATTCAGATCAATAAACAAGCCATGGGGCTTTATAATTCTGAGGACTTAATTTAACGACCGGAGTTTCAGGAATAAATTCAATATCTATTTTTTCAGCAGTTCCATTATCAAGCTTATATAAAAGCGATTGGTTGGGTTTAAATGAGAGATCGAGCGAATAATTTCTATCCAGAAATGAAACCTTAATTTTTCTTTCCAGAGTGAGAGAATCAAGCGATTGTCCGTAGCCAAGGGGAAATTTCAAATGGCAGCTTTTAGGATTTGGGAAAAAAACATAAAGGGTGTTCTTATCAATTCTGGTCCAATGGGTGGGTATTTCACTTCCTGAGATAAAAGGTTCAATATCACCCGGGATATTCGTTATTTCAGACCTTGAGGCTTTTATTTTATCTATAAGATCCTGATAATTAGGATGAATAATTGATCCTGGTTCCACTGGAGTCCGTTTCAGTATAATTGGCAAACCCTGGGATGAAAGTTCCTCCAGACGTTCTACCACCTTATAATCGAGATATTTACTATCAATATAAATTGCCCTGAAAGCTCCATTTCCACATCTGAAAACTCCTTTCAAGAGAGTTCCCTTCTTTAAAAATTCATAATTGATCCAGGAAGGATTATATGCTTTAAGTTCATCAGGAAGGTAAACATACCTCATTTCATAGGCACCCCATGCCCATATAAATTGCTGATTCTTAGATAATTTACCTGCCATCCAGCTATCTTCAGTCGGAAGCCATACCGCGATGTCGGAAAGAGTTTGCCCCTTTTTCATATATGAGGAAACGGTTTCAAGATATTTGTTGAAAGCAGGCAGTTGCCTAGCGATGGATCCTGATGGACCAATGTGTGTTGTTGCGTAAAAATGAACAGTATCCTGGCCTGCCGGGTTGTGAGCTTTGCCATGCCAGATTATCTGGTTTACCCCGTTTGAAAAGAGTGCATCAGCGACAAGCTTAAGGTCTGCAATTTGTTCTTTCTTCTGATAATCGGCAGGCCAGCCATAAATACATGTGAAAGTTTCTGAACTTACACTGTTCTTTCCTGAAAGGAGGGCGGCAGAAGCAGGAATGGAGCAGAATTCCGGTTCGAAAAGCATTGATTCGCCTTCCGGAATATCGAGACTAGCATAACCTGAAATAAGGTCACAGGGAGCACCCGATACCTGCCCGCGCGAATAAACTCCTGCAACGTTGAGAGTTGAATCAAAATCTCTATAAAAACGGAGCACTTTTTCTGAAACAAGCGACATGTAATCATAAAGATGACCGGCATTTTGGGGTGAATAAACTGAATCCATAAATGGAGAAACATCATAATTGAATTTTGACAGGAAGTCTCTCTTAAAATCATTGCTCCATAAACGCTCAGATTCGACCTCCCAGCTATCGATAAACCAGTTTGTGGGTATGTGTGTGACCTGTTTCGGGAAAGCAGAGCTGAGACGCTTAAAATAGGGCAAATAGTTGGATGGAGTAAGGTGATCGATGACATATCCAGTTTTCGGATGTTCCCAGGAGCGGGAAATGGTTTGTCTCCAGGAAGGATCTCCATATCGCTGTGTTGCCTGTCCGAAAGTTACTCTGGAATCACCAAAAGGCCAGAGAGTACCGAAGGTAAGATCGCATCCCAAACCAATACTGTCGGCAAAGCTTTTAGCATAACTGACAATATTTGTCCATTCAGGTGAAAGCCATTCCTGTCGCGGAGTATATGTTGTGTCTTTAGGATTGAAACGATTCAGAGGATAAACCCAGGCTATTTCAACACCACCGAATCCGTTATCTTTTAGCCAGTTAAGATTATAACGTATATCTTCTTTCTTTATTTTTGAAGCGAACCACCAATACCGGGCATAAGGCTTTGAAAGTCCGCCGAAAGGTTCATTGGCCAGCTTTTCTGTTTTATTACCGGGGTGGCTGTTACAGCCTGAAAGAAATAACAGGAAAGGCAAAAAAAAATATAAGTGAAACCTTCTCATGGTTGTCAGAAATTTTAATAAAAAGTATGGCTAAGGGCTATTTTAAAGCCGTATAATCACTTGGGAAATTTTCCAAAGAGTTTGTTTATTGCCCTGTGGAATTTATGAAAGCTGTTAGGTTTGTAATGCATAAGGATGCATTCGCCTGTTATGTAATTTATGCCTGAGGATTTCACCAGGTCAAGGGCCTCCTCGCTGTCGGACATCTGTTGGAACCAGATCTGTTTTATTCCACGGTCAAGAGCTTCCCTGACTACTGAGGCTGATTTTTCTTTAGATGTCATAATAATTATCCCCCTCACATTACCAGGCAGGTCCTTGATGCACTGATAGACTTTTTCGCCCATAATTTCATTGGTTTCCGGGTTGATGGGAAATACATTCATCCCTTTTGACTTTAATTCTTTGAAGGCAGTATATCCGAATTTTTTGGGATTTCGCGATACTCCTGCAAGTGCTAATGGCTGCGATTCGATAAATTGATTAATTTGTTCGAGAGGACTCATGTTTTGGGTATTTAGATAATTATTGATCTTATGTATGGATCTCCGGTATTAGCTAAGTATAAAGACTTAAAAATACAAGAAAAAAGGCATTTGACAATTATTCTTTTTATTTTAGTCCTGAGGTTCAATTCATAAGAGACAACGATGGAAAAGACAGAAACCAGGAAAGGATATCTTTTTACAAAAAGATATTCAAACTATATTTTTACCCTTTTGTTTCTCTTATATCTTTTTGATTATGCCGACAGGATGGTGGTAAACTCAATGTTTACTTCGATACAGGCTGAATGGCATATTAATGATACCCAGTGTGGCTGGTTGGTTTCCGTTATCTATCTGGCTATAGGAATCCTGACATTCCCGATCTCTTTTCTGGTTGATCGCTGGAGCAGGACAAAGACAATCGGAATAATGGCAATCATCTGGAGTATTGCAACTGCTTTATGTGCTCTCACAGGAAATTATGTTCAGCTTTTTATGGCCCGTATCATGATTGGTTTCGGTGAGGCAGGTTATGCTCCCGGAGGTAGCGCTTTGATTTCCGGACTCTATCCCGTTGAAAGACGGTCACGAATGATAGGTTTCTGGAATGCCTCAATACCTCTTGGCTCAGCAATAGGGGTTACCATGGGAGGCATAATTGCCCAGTCGTTCGGATGGAAACATGCATTTGGTCTCGTGGCATTTCCCGGTCTGGTAATAGCTGTTTTGTTTCTTTTTGTAAAGGATTATAAAACTGTTGAACTCTCTTTTGTCGACAGGAAGAACACGAAGGTCAGGATGAAAGCAAGAGATATTATTGCCGAGTTCACCTCCAAATGGTCGCTGATATTGACCTATTTTGGAATGGCCTGTGTTGTCTTTGTTACCACAGCTATGATTGTATGGCTTCCTAAATATTTCGAGGTCGACAGGCATCTTCCTCCCAAAACAGCGGGGACACTTGCCGGGGTTGTAATGATGCTCGCACTTATCGGGGCCCCATTGGGTGGTTATCTTACCGACAGGTGGAGAAAGACACAACCCAGAGCCAGGCTTTTATTCCCGGCATTCTCTACTTTGATTTCAGCGATTCTTCTGTTTGTGGCTCTTATTTTGCTGAGAGGAACAGGTCAGCTAATTGTACTCTTTTTATTTGGAATATTGGTTATGTCATTTGTTTCAGGTCCTTCCGCAGTGACACAGGATGTTATACATCCCGGACTAAGGGCGACATCCTATTCAGTGGCTGTGGCTGTTCAAAACCTGTTTGGTTCATTTACAGCTCCTATTGTAATTGGTAAAATGTCTGATCTTACAAACCTGAAAACCGCAATGGCTATTCTTCCAACGGTTTTGCTTGTTGGATCAATCCTGTTTTATATAGGGTCAAAGTTTTATATGAGAGATCTTGAGAAAGTTGCTGTAATAAAAATGGAAGCGGCCTGATTTTATCTTTTCCTGTTGGCTGTATATCCAATAAAGGTTTTCAGCGATTCTTTTACATCTGATTCAGAGTATGAATCAAGTATGGCAATTGATTTGTCGAGGTATTCGTTCATTTTCATTTCGGCATAATCCATTCCACCAAAATCAGCAACGAATTTTATTACTTCGGCAACGTCAGATTTAGTTTTCTTTTTTGCCTTAACGATTCCGAGAATATGTTTTTTTTGCGATGAGGATGCAGATTCCAGGGCATGAATAAGCGGAAGTGTTATCTTCTTTTCCTTGATATCATTACCACCTGCTTTACCGGTAAGTCCGGTTCCTTCATAATCGAGAAGATCATCTTTTATCTGAAATGCAATTCCGATATTTTCTCCAAATTCTTTCATTTTCTGAATTGTGGCAGGATCATCAGTAACTGATTTGGCGCCACAGGCCGTGCAGGCAGAAATAAGCGCAGCAGTTTTGCTTTTTATAATTCTGAAATAATCGTCCTCTTTAATATTCTGTTTTCGTGCTTTCTGAAGCTGAAATAATTCACCTTCACTCATCGACTTAACAGCCTCAGATACAATTTGAAGCATATCGAAACGGCTCTTTTCAACACTGATAAGCATACCTTTTGAAAGCATGTAATCGCCAACCAGGACCGCGATTTTGGAATTCCAGAGCGCATTTATAGAGAGAGCACCGCGCCTTACATCAGCATCATCCACTACATCATCGTGAACCAGAGAAGCTGTGTGAAGGAGTTCTATAAATGTGGCTGCCACAAAGGTAGGTTCAGAAATTTCGCCATTTAACTTAGCGGTAAGGAAAACAAGCAATGGCCTCATCTGTTTGCCTTTGCGCCTTAAAATATAATTAAGAATAATGTTTAGAAGGGGGATCTCACTATGCATAGTTTTACTGAAATAGGCTTCAAATGCATCCATTTCAGTTTCAACCGGCTTTCTTATTTTAGTGAGAGTCGACATATAAAATATTTCGTCCAAATATAGTAAAATCAGAGGTAGTAACGGATAAACTACCTTAGTATTGTTCTATCCGACAGTACATAAAAGCCACAACCAGGCTTATCTTTCATCATATCACATATTTGTGTATATTTGTCACAAGAAATGTATCGCAAATGCAGTTTAAAGATCTTAATCCTGAAAATATTGAAAAGGCGGCCAATATGCTTAAGGCTATTGCCCATCCTGTGAGAATAAAGATAATCAGTTGCCTTGAAGACGGCGGAAAGAAAACTGTTACTGAAATTCACAATGAGCTTGACATTGAGCAGTCGGCGGCATCACACCACCTTGGAATTCTGAAGGATAAGGATGTTTTGTCCTCAAAGAGAGAAGGAAGAAATACACTCTACTTTCTTAAGCACGAAAACCTTAAACTTATTCTCGCCTGTGTCAGTAGCTGTTGCAGCTAAATGGAAAGTACCGGGTAGGAAATCAGTTAAGACCTTTAAACATTCTTTTCTGAAAGAGTAGAATAGATATAACTCCACAGGTTATTGCCGAGTCGGCAATATTAAAAACAGGTCGGAAAAACACAAAGGATTCACCTGCATTAATGGGAGACCAGGATGGCCAGTGTGTGTTTATTATCGGGAAATAAAACATATCGACCACTCTTCCATGCAAAAATGTAGAGTAACCTCCTGATACGGGAAAAAGGACAGCAGGATGATTAAAACTCTCACTGAAAATCATACCATAAAAGGCACTGTCGAGAATATTACCTATTGCACCGGCGAGTATTGCACTGACAGCAAGGACCAGACCTAAATTAGCTTTTCGCGAGATGAGGGAATTAAGAAACCAGCCGATTCCAAAGATGGCAACAATCCTGAAAAGGCTCAGTAAAAATTTTCCGGGTTTCCCGCCCATCTCCATCCCAAAAGCCATCCCGTTGTTTTCAATGAAATGAATAATTCCCCAGTTACCAAAGAGATGAATCTCTTCACCAATTTGCATATGGGTTTTTATCCAGATCTTCAAAGCCTGATCAGCAAACAGAATGGCTGATATTATTATTATTGATTTGTTTCGTACTGACATATTTGCCGCATTATTTGGGCGTGCAAATTACTAAAAAATTGATTATATGCTTGCCTGATTATTAAAAAGAGGTGCTAACTTTCCAGTAGATATTCAATTTCAAAATTCCTTTGTCTGCCTGATGTTGGCTTATCTCTATTCCGGGATTCATTTTTTTAAATCGAAGAGCTAAGTGCCGGCATGAGGAGACAAAGGAATTTTTATGTGCGTATAAGTCAAAGACAATATTTAAGAAAATCCTTGTCTCCTTAACTAATTGGAATATAACTCATTTTCTTTTGAATTGAGCCTGACAGAAAATGCCATCGTGATAGCAAGAAGAACAAATAGTCCGATATTTCCGGCAAGATATGCATAGTCATTAAGTGAAAGGAGAACAAAGATGAAGGCATAAAGGAATATCAATGAGCCCGATATTAAAATGACCGGCCGCCATTCTGAGACAATCGGTTTAAGAAAAGATGAGATAAGAGCTATCACTGATACCGAGGAAATCAGGTAAGCAAGGTTAAATCCAGTATGCTCGCTCAGGGCGTTTAAAAGAGAGAAGAATAAAACAAGAGCCAGGGATGTAAGTAGATAATGGAAAATATTGAATCTTTTTTTAGAAGTCATTTCTGCAAACATCATAGAAAGGAAGGTAAGAGCAATAAAAAGTATTCCATATTTGGCGCTTCTCATTGTCTTCAGGTAATGATCAACCTGCAAAATAAATTCTATCCCGAAAGTCTCACTGGCAGGCTTGTAGGAATATCCGGACCAAAATTGGGGAAAATTGCGGTTCAGATTTGTCACCACCCAGTGTGCTGTAAATCCAGAATTGCTGATAGTTCTTTCTGCAGGCAGGAAGTTCCCTTTAAAACCAGGTGAGTTCCATGACGAACTTATTTTTACATCCGTAAGTTTTCCTGTCGGAACAAAATTAATTTCACCTGTTCCTGAAACAGATAATTTTATCTCGAAGGGAATCTTCTTCTCAGACCCGCTAAGAATCTTTGGGAAAGTGATTCCGGTACTGAAAAGATCATTGTCTCTTACACCAGGAACAGCTTCAATATCTTCATTATTGGTTTTAAGTGATACAGAGCCTTTGACTCCCCTGTTATCTGTAAGTCCAAGTGAAAAATAGGCTTCATTTCCAATAAGCTGGGTCTTATCTTCAGAGGGAAATTCTGGTATGGTAAATTCCCCCTTAAGTGTGATATCCGTGGTATAGACAACAGCCTTATAAATTCCCCGGTGCCTTTTTTCAGTATTCACAAGGCCTACAATTGCAAGATTTTCGGGCATAATATGATAGACATTTTTTACTGGCTCGTTCCCGGTCGCTGACTTACCGGCCAATACCGGGATGTTAAGTACGGGGCCAATGATAGTCTGCTCCGAGGCCCATTGAAGGGCAATCTCTTTTTTTACAGCATCTGAGTTATTCTGCCTTTCCCTGATAACCGATTTTATCAGTTCAAGAGGCACTAGTAGAAAGATACCCATAACTCCAAGCAATAGCATTTTGATTGCGACGGAGTATTGCGATTTCCAGTTGTTTTCGATTTCGATTTTCATGATTTTGAATGTTAGATTATAAATTTACTTTGTACCGCAAAGTGAAAAATTAAAAAAATTATTTTGTCCTGATTATCTCTTCCAACGCTTTCAGATGAGACCTGAACAATTCTGATCCTTTTTCAGTAATTGTGTAGCTCGTACTGGTTTTTCTTCCCCTGAACTGCTTATATACGGTAATCAGGCCATTTTCTTCGAGGGCTTTCAAATGACTTGCCAGATTACCATCTGTTACATCAAGTGCCTCTTTGAGACTGTTGAAATCATAAGCATCATTTATGATCAGAACCGACATTATCCCAAGTCTGACCCTGCTCTCAAACAGTTTATTCAGTTCAGATATATTAACTTTCATCCTTCGTATTTTCTATACATAAAAAGGCCATAAAAAATATGAAGAAAGCCAAAGCCTGTTATCCAGAAGATAATGGCGTATTGAGGAAGCAGGGCTCCAATAAGTCCAACTGATATTTCTGAAATACCTAAGTAGAAGATCTCACCAAATGTGAATTTACAGGCACTGACAAGCGCAAGTCCATAAAACAAAAGCATAAGAGGAACAATCAGATTCCATTGGTTTGCTGCTAATAAAATTATGATAAACATTCCTCCTGAAACGAGAGGTACAAGGAAGCTTAGCAAGAGTCTCTTTGAAACCGGCGACCAAATATTAAAACCGCAGGCTTTAGCTTTCCTGATTGATAAGAAGATGGAAG
This sequence comes from uncultured Bacteroidota bacterium, assembly GCA_903865465.1. Lineage (GTDB taxonomy): Bacteria > Bacteroidota > Bacteroidia > Bacteroidales > VadinHA17 > LD21. The sequence continues at coordinate 1,517 of CAIPJU010000947.1, read as the reverse complement.
CCGCGATTGCAAATAAAAGCACAGCGCCGCCGGCAGATATTAATTTAAATCTTAGAGCAGATGAGCCGGATTGGGACAGATGTTCCACCATTTCATTGTCGAGGATAAACTTACCATCGAGGATTACCCAATAAGAAAGCATTGCCCCTATTATGGCGGCAAGGCCTGCAAAAACTCCCGATAAACCGCTCAGGGAAAGGAAACGGGAAGATTCTTCCATTATCTTCCTTATTGTCTTAAGATCATCCGTTGAACTTTCAATATTTTTCATTTCAAAGTACTTTGAGATGCAAAGTTAAAACTTATATCCTGAAATGCAAAAATTTTATTGATCAAAATCAGGGGGATGAAAAAGCAGAGAAGCAATTTAAAAAAAAGGTGTCCTTTTGAGACACCAGCTTTATTTTTTTCAGGGACAGGTAACGTTTATTCTGTTCTCATCCCAGCAATACCAGTTGTCGTCGCCAAGGTAATCAGCACTCTTTGCCCTACCGTTTTTCAACGAAGTACTCCATTCAATGTTAACATCCGAGAATTTCACGCCGTTATAGTAATGAACGGTGAAATAAGCATCGAGGGTATTGGAAGTAAGTCCGTATTCTATATAGCTGGTATTGAACTGATCAGCATTTTTTATGTAAGTATATTTAACTGATCCGATTGCATCGCCCGATTTTGTCCAGTCGATCTGCAAAACAGGATCCTGAACAGTCTGGCTCTGGTTAAGAATCCATTGTCCGCTTGTTCCATTAAGTTTCGAAGTACCCTGATACCAAAGAAATTCTGAGTAAGCGCCGACTCCGGTTCTGGAGATATACATTTTCCAAACCACATCAGTTGCCCCGATTTCACCTGTAAGTCTGGCATTATAGCTAACACCTGCCAACGTAACGCTATTATAAGTCCACTGCCACATTTTATCCTTAAGATAAACCGGAGTTGAACCGGAAGCCAGCTTGAAGGAAGCAACAGGCACAGCTAAGGTTGTTGTCATGAGTACTCTCCAAACACTTACTACAACAGCTGCAAATTCCCAGTTGCTGTTTGCAGTTCCCTGTGTGGTTGCTGTAACATCAAGAGATTTTTTCCCTGAGGTAAAATTGGTGAAATCCATCGACATTGATTCCTGCGGAGGTAATATGAATTTGCCCGTGGTTTAAAATTGTTGTTTCAGGATAAGAGGGACGATGTAGCTTTTTTGACCGGAAATAAGGAGCTGGAGGAGGTTCAGGTTAGGGATATTTCGGCAAATCTTTCAGAAAGCTTTAATATTCAATGGATTACTGTCGATAAACTGCTGGCTGTTCCCGACAGTTTTAAAAGTTTAGTGATAGCCAATCCAACAAAGCCATTTACGGAGCGGGATAAATTTGCGGTCAATTAGGTGGTTTGCAAGGTATTGCTGGTGGTGCAGGACAAGTTTTAAACCCACTACAGACTTTGTACTCTCAGTATAATCAATCATCCCCTTCTGTAAGTTAAGGAACTATTATGGCAGCAGGAATTGGAACCGAATT